>NZ_JASGSR010000049.1:0-55775 GCF_040446015.1 Bradyrhizobium sp. INPA03-11B | reverse complement strand
CCCCCGCAAGGGGGGAGGGAGCCTGACCATCGTGCTCACCTTACTTCGTAATGCACGACGCAACTCCGCACACCGATGATCGAGCGTGAGGGAAGCACTGGCGGCAGGGCTCCCTCCCCCCTTTGCGGGGGAGGGCCGGGGAGAGGGGTGCCGCTTGCTCAGCTGGAAAGAACAGTCCGGCCGTTCGCCACAATGATTAACGCGCTACCTCGCCTTGGCCGGCCTTGCCTCCGCCCTCCGACCGAAGGCCGCCCTTGGTCTCGATGAAGCTGATGATGCGGTCGAGGCCCTCGCTCTTCTTCAGATTGGTCATCACAAAGGGCCGCTCGCCGCGCATCCGCCTGGCGTCGGTGTCCATCTTCTCAAGCGACGCACCGACATGGGGCGCGAGGTCGATCTTGTTGATCACCAGGAGGTCGGATCGCGTGATGCCCGGGCCGCCCTTGGAGGGGATCTTGTCGCCGGCGGCGACGTCGATGACGTAGATCGTGAGGTCGGCCAATTCCGGCGAGAAGGTCGCCGCCAGATTGTCGCCGCCGGACTCGATCAGGACCAGATCGAGGTCGGGGAATTTCGCGCGCATGTCGGCGACCGCAGCGAGGTTCATCGAGGCGTCCTCGCGGATCGCGGTGTGCGGGCAGCCACCGGTCTCGACGCCAGCGATGCGGTCCGGCGTCAACGAGCCGGAGCGCACCAGAAACTCGGCGTCCCATTTGGTGTAGATGTCGTTGGTGATCGCCGCGATGTCGTAGCGCTCGCGCATCGACTTGCAGAGCAGATCCATCAGCGCGGTCTTGCCGGAGCCGACCGGACCGCCGACACCGACGCGGAGTGGGCCGTGAGAAGTGGGCATGTGAGTGCTCTCTCCGTTATCGTCGTCCCGGCCTAGTGCGCAATTGCGCACGGGAGCCGGGACCCATAGCCACCGAACTCAATTGTTGCGACGCGCTGGGGCCACAGCCATGCATAACAACAAAGGCCTGTGGTTATGGGTCCCCGCTTTCGCGGGGACGACGCGTGGATGGTATAGCGCATCATGACCGGAACAGCCTCGTATACTGCGTTTCGTGACGCAGGCTTGCGAGATCGGCCCTGAAGGTCGCGCTGCCGAGATCGTCGAGCGCGGCTGCATTGGCCCGCGCGGCGGTCGCGGCGACAACCGGCTCGAGATCGGCCAGCACGCGCTGGCTGTCGGTCTGCCCGAGCGGGATCAGCCGGGCGCCCGCAGAAATCCAGTTGGAGAGCACGGCATGCAGGAAGGCGTGCAGCGATGGCGCCAGCCGGATGCCATGCGCTGCGCTGACGATGCCGACCGCGACCGGATACACGATGGGGCCGTCGCAAGCGACGACAATTGCGTCGAGGCCTGGCGAATTCCAGGCCGCCCGGGCGATCTCGATGAAGGCGCGTCCCTGGGTCGTGGTCTCGAGCTGCCGTTCGCGCGACGGCACGAAGGCGGCGGCAAGCTCGGCGGTCTCCTTCAGCCCGGCGTGGCCGGGCTCCGACGCCGCGCGATAACTCTGCGCAAGAAACACGGCGTCGCAAAATCCGCTGCCGTCGGTCAGCATCGCGGCGAGCCAGTCCCGCAGCGTCGCGGCATCGGTGATGTCGCCGGCCTCGACCGCCCATTCGATGCCGCTGGAATAGGCGAACGCTCCCACCGGAAAGGACGGCGACAGCCACGTCATCAGCCGGTACAGCGCGGCCGCCTCGTCCTCCGCCATCCCGCCGCGCAGCGCGGCGGGATCGGGCTCATTTGTGGTCATGAGCATGGGAGTGGTCGTGGTGATGATGGGCGTGCTCGCAATGCTCATCATGATGATGGTGATGATCGTGGTCATGCCCGTGATCATGGTGATGTCCATCATCGTGGTGATGCCCATCGTCATGACGATGACCATGATCGTGCGCATGGCTATGCGCATGATCGTGCCCGGTGTGAGCATGCGCGTGCGCGTCGGCATGCGCATGCTCGGCATAGGCGCCGCCCTCAGGATCGAACGGCGCTTCGATCTCGATGACACGGGCACCCAAGCCCTTCACCATCGCCTCGATCACGTGGTCCCTGCGGATGCGCAGGCCCTTCGGCATGATCTGCGTCGGCAGATGGCGGTTGCCGAGATGCCAGGCGACCCGGATCAGGTGATGCGGATCGCTGCCGCGGATTTCCGCGAGCGGCTCGGGAGCTGCGACCACCTCGACGAGGCGGCCGTCCTCCAGCACCAAGGCATCACCACCGCGCAGCGCGATGGCGTTTTCGAGATCGAGCAGGAATTCGAGCCCGCGCGTCCCGGTCATGGCCATCCGCCGCCGGTGCCGGTCGTCGAAATCGAGCACGACGGTGTCGGCTGCCGCTTCCTTGAAGCGATGCTGTCCCAGGACCTTGGTTGCGCGGATCATCGATGCCTCAGAGCTTCTGAACCTTGGCGTCGCTGATGATCTCGATCACCGTCGGCCCGGTCTTCATGTCGGCGGAATATTCGCGCCACACCTTCATGTGCGGCGCCTTGCTGTGCGCGGTCAGGTCGTCGCGGGTTTCCCAGCGCTCGACCACCACATAGAGATTCGGATCGTTGACGCTGACATGGCCCTCATAGGAGAGGCAGCCCTTCTCCTTGTGGGTCTCGGCGATGCACGCCTTGTGCCCCCTGATGAAGTCGTCCTTGTTCTCCGGCTTCATCGGCGTGGTGGCGATGACATAGATCATGCTGTTTCTCCCATTCTTGTTTTTATTAGCGGACGTCGACCTTCTCGGGCGTGATCACCTCGATCTTCGGCGGCGCGGCCATGCACTTCACGGCGACCCGGCCGAACGTCTTCATGTGCTCGGCAGTGCGATGCGGCACCGTTGCCTCGACGTTCTCCCACTGCTCGACGAACACCATCTTGCTGTGGTCGGTGACGCTCTCATGCAGATCGTAGGCGATGTTGCCGGGCTCCTTGCGGGTTTCCTTGATGCAGGCCGTCGCCGCAGCGATGAATTCGGCGCGGGTCTCGGGCTTGATGGTCAGCGTAGCAACGACGTAAATCACGGAAATCCCTCCCGGTTTTCTCTTTTGTCTCGAGCCCTGTTGTGGGCGCGTTTTCTTTCCGCAAGCCGGAAATCGGCTTCGTTCGAAAACGCTCTGGCTACCGGGAGCGGTTTTAGAACATAAAATAGCGCTGTGCCATGGGCAGTACCTCGGCCGGCGCGCAGGTCAGAAGCTCGCCGTCTGCACGTACCTCATAGGTCTCCGGATCGACCTCGATCTCGGGCGTCGCATCGTTGTGGATCATGCTCTTCTTGGAGATCTTTCCGCGGGTATTCTGCACCGCGTAGAGCTTTTTGTTGATGCCGAGCTTGCGTGCGAGGCCGCCGGTGACCGCAGCCTTCGAGGTGAACACCACCGAGGACGCGGTGAGCGACTTGCCGAAGGCGGCGAACATCGGCTGGTAGTGTACCGGCTGCGGCGTCGGGATCGAGGCATTAGGATCGCCCATCGGCGCGGCCACGATCGAGCCGCCCTTGATGATGCAGTCCGGCTTGACGCCGAAGAAGGCCGGCGACCACAGCACGAGATCGGCGAGCTTGCCCTTCTCGACCGAACCGATCAGCTTCGAGACGCCGTGCGCGATCGCGGGATTGATGGTGTATTTGGCGATGTAGCGCTTGACGCGGAAATTGTCGTTGTCGTTGCCCTTGTCCTGCGGCAGCGCGCCGCGCTGCTTCTTCATCTTGTCGGCGGTCTGCCAGGTGCGGATGATAACTTCGCCGAGCCGGCCCATTGCCTGCGAGTCCGACGACATCATCGAGAGCGCGCCGAGATCGTGCAGGATATCCTCGGCCGCGATGGTCTCCTTGCGGATCCGGCTTTCGGCAAACGCAAGATCTTCGGCGATCGAGGGATCGAGGTGATGACACACCATCAGCATGTCCAGATGCTCGTCGATGGTGTTGCGGGTGAACGGCCGGGTCGGATTGGTCGAGGACGGCAGCACGTTCTTCAGGCCGGCGATCTTGATGATGTCAGGCGCGTGGCCGCCGCCGGCGCCTTCGGTGTGGAAGGCATGGATGGTGCGCCCCTTGAACGCCTTCACCGTGTCCTCGACGAAACCGGATTCGTTCAGCGTGTCCGAGTGCAGCATCACCTGGACGTCGTAATCGTCGGCCACCGAAAGACAGGTGTCGATCGCCGACGGCGTGGTGCCCCAATCCTCGTGCAGCTTCAGCGCGCAGGCACCGCCCTTGATCATCTCGACCAGCGCCGCGGGGCGCGACGCATTGCCCTTGCCGGAGATGCCGAGATTGACCGGGAAGGCGTCGAACGACTGGATCATCCGCCCCATGTGCCACGGGCCGGGCGTGCAGGTGGTGGCGAAGGTGCCGTGCGACGGGCCGGTGCCGCCGCCCAGCATCGAGGTGACGCCAGACATCAGCGCGTGCTCGATCTGCTGTGGGCAGATGAAATGGATGTGGCTGTCGAACCCGCCCGCGGTGAGGATCTTGCCCTCGCCCGCGATCACGTCGGTGCCGGGTCCGATGATGATGGTGACGTTGGGCTGGATGTCCGGATTGCCCGCCTTGCCGATCGCGGCGATCATGCCGTCCTTGATCGCGACGTCGGCCTTCACGATGCCCCAGTGATCGACGATCAGCGCGTTGGTGATGACGGTATCGGCCGCGCCCTGCGCGTTGGTCACCTGCGACTGCCCCATGCCGTCGCGGATCACCTTGCCGCCGCCGAACTTCACTTCCTCGCCATAGGTGGTGAGATCCTTCTCGACCTCGATGATCAGATCGGTGTCGGCGAGCCGCACCCTGTCGCCGATGGTCGGGCCGAACATGTCGGCATAGACGGAACGCTTGATCTTCACGGACATGTCAGCCCCGTTTGCGTTTGAATTGTTGACCGGCGGTCACAGCGAGTGCCTCGCCCTTCGCACCACGTCGTCGAACTTGGTATCAAGCCAGGAATTGCCGCCACGACAGCCCGCGACCACTTGCTCGGCCCAATCGGTGTAGTCGACCAGGTCGTCGCGCTCCTCCGTCGTTGGATCAGAGTGAATACGCGCGCCGATATTGCTGATCTTGTCGGCAATCTTGATCAGCTTGGCGTCGGCCGACTTCTTCGGCGCGTCGACGACTTGCAGCCGCCGCCGCTCGGCCTTTGGCAGGCTCATGTCATCGGTGCATTCGATGACGAGGGAGGCGACGCGCGCGCTGAACTTTTGCGCGAGCTCTTCGCGTGTGGTGTCGGTGTCCTCCATCGTATCGTGCAGCCAGCCGGCCGCAACGAGTTCGGCATCCGCACCATCGGTTGCGATCGCAAGCAGGCTCGCGACCTCGGCGAGATGGTTGATGTAGGGCTCGTTGCCCCGTCCTTTGCGTGCCATCCCGTTGTGACGGCGCGCGGCGAGATCGGCGGCTTCGGAGACGAGGCGGATTGCGGGAAGCATGGGTTACAACGCTCCCTCGCATCCGAACTCGCGGCGATTGGTGGCGCATCGCAAGATGTCCTCGGCCGGAGCTCGAGGCTTACCCCTCTCCCCAACCCTCCCCCGCAAGGTAGGGCTATCGCATATGGAAATTCCCGAGTCTCTTCCGATAGTTGGATTGGTCTCGCGTTGATGTGCCCCATGCAAGTGTTGGAATCGGATGGAGAACAAATCGGAATCGAACCGCGAATGGCGAGCATGCTCGTTCGAACTGTCCGTCGCAGAACCATCGATTCCACGCGGGTTTCTTTCATATGCGATAGCCCTACCCCGCAAGGGGGGAGGGAGCCTGACCAGTGTGCCCACCTCACGTCGCGTTGCGACTTCTCCAGCTTGCATCACGGCGTCTCCCCTCCATCGACATCAGATGTAAGGGACGCACCAGATGTAAGGGAGGCACCGGCGGAAGGGTTCCCTCCCCCCTTGCGGGGGAGGGTTAGGGAGAGGGGTACCGCTTGCTCCGCTGCTTCCGCGATGCTGAGAACGACGCCCTCCAGATTTTTCAGCACATCATCGTTGGTGAAGCGAAGGACGCGATAGCCGCGCGACTTCAGCCACGCATTCCGCCGCTCATCATGACGGATGCGTTCCTCAAAATCATGGCTCTCGCCGTCAACTTCGACGACGAGCTTGCGGCCGTGCGCAACAAAATCGGCGATGTAATTGCCAATTGGCGCTTGCCGGCGAAAGTTGAGACCGGCGAGACGATCGGCCTTCAGGTGACGCCACAGCAAGGTCTCCGCGCGCGTCATCGTGCGGCAGAGCTGCTTGGCGCGATCGCGCTGGATGTCGCTCACTTGAGTATGCGGCATACCCCTCTCCCCACCCTCCCCCGACGCAAGTCGGGCTCGCCCGACTTGCGCAAATATACGATGCGCAACCGGGGTACACCCCGGTTGCGTGGGGGAGAGAGCCCGACCACGGTGCTCACTTCACTGTCGATCATTGCCAGAGTTCTCAACGCGTCAGGTCAAGTTCACAGCTTCCCCTTCACCTCAGCGCGGAAGCCGTGGATCACGCGCTTGCCGGCGAGGGCGACGAGCTGGACGTCGCGGGTCTGGCCGGGCTCGAAGCGGACGGCGGTGCCGGCGGCGATGTCGAGGCGCATGCCGCGGGCTTGCTTGCGGTCGAATTTCAGCGCCGGGTTGGTTTCGAAGAAATGGTAGTGCGAGCCGACCTGGATCGGACGGTCGCCGGTATTGGCAACCGAGAGCGTCACGGTCTTGCGGCCGGCATTGAGCTCGATCTCGCCGTCCTTGATGAAGAGTTCGCCGGGGATCATGTCGCGCTCCTATCGGATCGGCTCGTGCACGGTGACGAGCTTGGTGCCGTCGGGGAAGGTCGCCTCGACCTGGATGTCGTGGATCATCTCCGGGATGCCGGCCATCACCTGATCACGGGTCAATACCTTGGCGCCGGCCTGCATCAGATCGGCGACGGTGCGGCCGTCGCGCGCGCCCTCGACGATGAAATCGGTGATCAGCGCGATCGCCTCGGGATGGTTCAGCTTGACGCCGCGCTCGAGCCGGCGGCGCGCCACCATGGCCGCCATCGATATCAGCAGCTTATCCTTTTCGCGGGGAGACAAATTCATGCGAGCACTCTGATCGTTCTTTGAAAGGTCTAGTTGAGCCACAGCCGCGGCAGCGGCACGGCGGAGGCGCGGCCGAGCATCGCTATCATGTCGGCGCGCAGCCGGGCCGCATCTTGGGCACAGAAGCGCGCCATTGCAAAGCCATTCCAGGCGGAGATGCCGACTTCGCCACTGAGGCTGTCCGACACCGCGCGGATGCGCTCGACCAGCGCCTCGTCACCCGGCACGATCAGCGCGGTGCCGATCGCAGCGCCGCCACCCGCGCACGCGCGCCGTGCCAGCTTCTCGCCGATCTCGCCGTCGAGCCTGACGGTCTCGGCGAACACCAGCCGGCCGCCACGGCGCATCCGCCAGCGGTCGACGAACTCGCCGTGGCGCATCGTCTCGCCCATCGCGGCGCGGCCGAACACCACGATCTCGCAGAGCAATAGCGAGGCCCCCTCCGCAAGTTCGATGTCGAAGCTCCTGGTGATGCGGGCGCGGTCGAACAGGATGGTCTCCTGCGGCAGCCAGGACAGATGCGCGCCGTCCGCGATCTTCAGCGCGATGTCGAGCCGCGCCGCAGCGCCCGGGGCACGATAGACCTTTTCCGCGGCTGCCGTGGTCAGCGTGAGGCGAGCGCCCTCGCCGGCCGTAATCGCAATGTCGAAGCGGTCACCGCCGGCAATGCCTCCTGCGGTGTTGACGAACATCGCGGAAAGGCCCTCGTCCTCCGGCGACGGAAAGCGGACGCGCAGCGAGCCCGACTCATGCAGGTCGCCGCGGCGGGTGGCGCCATCCCTCAGATGCACACCAAACCGCACCGCGCCCTGGGCGCGGTTGGCCGCAAACGTCGCCGCTGCCGCGCCTGCGATCCCGCTCCGCATTCCCCCGACGCTCCCTTAACGTACGCCGCGAAGGGCGGCGTCACATCCTGTTCACAGCGCCATCTGGCGGCTGATCTCGGCGGGATCGAGGCTTGCGCGGTCGCAGGCATATTTCACCGCGCCCCGGTCCATCACGGCAAAACTGTCGCCGAGTTCGCAGGCAAAGTCGAGATATTGTTCGACCAGCACGATCGCGATGTTGCCGAGATTGCGCAGATAGGAGATGGCGCGGCCGATATCCTTGATGATCGAGGGCTGGATGCCCTCGGTCGGCTCGTCGAGCAGCAGGAGCTTTGGCCGCATCACCAGCGCGCGGCCGATCGCGAGCTGCTGTTGCTGGCCGCCGGACAGGTCGCCGCCGCGGCGGCCGAGCATGGTCTCCAGCACCGGGAAGAGCGAAAAGACATCATTGGGGATGTTGCGGTCTTCGCGCTTCAGCGGCCCGAAGCCGGTCTTGAGGTTTTCCTCCACCGTCAGCAGCGGAAATATCTCGCGGCCCTGCGGCACGAAGCCGATGCCGCGCCGCGCCCGCTCATACGGCTTCAGCGCGGTGATGTCCTTGCCGTCGAAATTGATCGCGCCGGACGCGATCGGATACTGACCGACCATGGCGCGCAGCAGCGAGGTCTTGCCGACGCCGTTGCGGCCGAGCACGCAGGTGACCTTGCCCGGCTCGGCGGTCAACGAGACGCCGCGCAACGCCTGCGCCGCACCGTAATAGAGGTTGATGTTGTCGACCTTCAGCATCGCTAGCGCCCCAGATACACTTCGACCACCCGCTCGTTCGACGACACCTGGTCGATCGAACCTTCGGCGAGCACCGAGCCCTCGTGCAGGCAGGTCACCTTGACGCCAAGCTCGCGCACGAAAGTCATGTCATGCTCGACCACCATGATGGTGTGGTTGCGGTTGATCTCCTTCAGCAGCTCCGCGGTCAGATGCGTCTCGACGTCGGTCATGCCGGCAACGGGCTCATCGACCAGCAGCACCTTCGGATCCTGCGCCAGCAGCATGCCGATCTCGAGCCATTGCTTCTGGCCGTGCGACAGGCTGCCGGCAAGCCGGTTGCGCGCGTCGGTCAGGCGGATGGTTTCAAGCACCTTGTCGATGCGTTCGGACTCGGCCTTGCTGCCGCGCCAGAACAGCGTGCCGCGCACGGAATGATCGACATTGAGCGCGAGCAGGAGGTTGTCCTGCACGGTCTGGCTCTCGAACACCGTCGGCTTCTGGAACTTGCGGCCGATGCCGAGCTCGGCGATGCGGGTCTCGTCGAGCCGGGTCAGGTCGACGGTGCCGTCGAACAGCACGGTGCCCTCGTCCGGCTTGGTCTTGCCGGTGATGATGTCCATCATCGTGGTCTTGCCGGCTCCGTTCGGGCCGATGATGGCGCGCATCTCGCCCGGCGCAAGCGTCAGCGACAAATTGTTGATGGCGTGAAAACCATCGAACGAGACGTGCACGCCGTCGAGATAGAGCATGGCCGAAGTTGCGCGGGTATCCATAACGTTCATCTGCCTACTCCGCCGGGTTCGGTGCGCCGACGCCGTCTTCGCGCGCGGCGCTGTCCGCGTCGGGAGAGCCGTTCCTTGCCTCTGACGTCTCCCACCAGCTGTTGAAAGTGCCGACGATGCCCTTGGGCAACAGCAGCGTGACCAGGATGAACAGCGCGCCCAGCATGAACAGCCAGTACGGCGCGAGCGGGCCGGAGGTGAAGAACGTCTTGGCGTAGTTGACGACGACGGCGCCGAGCGCGGCACCGACCAGCGTGCCGCGACCACCGACCGCGACCCAGATCACTGCCTCGATCGAATTGCCCGGTGCGAACTCGCTCGGATTGATGATGCCGACCTGCGGCACATAGAGCGCGCCGGCAACGCCGGCCATGCAGGCCGACAGCGTGAACACGAACAGCTTGTAGGATTCGACACGATAGCCGAGGAAGCGCGTCCGGCTTTCGGCGTCGCGCACCGCGATCAAGACCTTGCCGAGCTTCGAGGTCACCACCGCGCGGCAGATCAGGAAGGCGATCACGAGCGCAAGGCAGCTCAGCAGGAATAGCACGCAGCGCGTGCCCTCGGCCTGCACATTGAAGCCGAGGATGTCCTTGAAGTCGGTCAGGCCGTTATTGCCGCCGAAGCCGAAATCGTTGCGGAAGAAGCCGAGCAGCAGCGCATAGGTCATCGCCTGGGTGATGATCGACAGATAGACGCCGGTGACCCGCGAGCGAAAGGCGAGCCAGCCGAAGCAGAAGGCGAGCAGGCCCGGCACCAGCAGCACCATCAGCGCCGCGAAGGCGAACTTGTCGAAGCCGTACCAGTACCAGGGCAGCTTGTCCCAGTTCAGGAACACCATGAAGTCGGGCAGGATCGGATTGCCGTAGACGCCGCGGCTGCCGATCTGCCGCATCAAATACATGCCCATGGCGTAGCCGCCGAGCGCGAAGAACGCGCCGTGACCGAGCGAGAGGATGCCGCAATAGCCCCAGATCAGATCGATCGAGAGCGCGAGGATGGCGTAGCAGACATATTTGCCCCACAGCGCCACCAGATAGGTCGGCACCTGGAACATCGAGCCCTGCGGCAGCAGCAGGTTCGACAGCGGGATCAGCACGCCGACCGCGGCGACGATCAGCACGAACGCGGTCGCGGCGCGGTCGAGCGAACGGGTGAGGATGTGCGGCGTCATGCTTCCACCGCCCGGCCCTTGAGCGCGAACAGGCCGCGCGGCCGTTTCTGGATGAACAGGATGATCAAGACCAGGATCGCGATCTTGCCGAGCACCGCACCCGCCACCGGCTCGAGGAACTTGTTGGCGATGCCGAGCGTGAAGGCGCCGACCAGCGTGCCCCAGAGATTGCCGACGCCGCCGAACACCACGACCATGAAACTGTCGATGATGTAGCTCTGGCCGAGATTCGGGCTGACATTGTCGATCTGCGACAGTGCCACGCCGGCAATGCCGGCGATCCCCGAGCCGAGACCGAAGGTCAGCGCATCGACGCGCGAGGTGGCGATGCCCATCGAGGCCGCCATGCGGCGGTTCTGCGTCACCGCCCGCATCTCGAGGCCGAGCGCGGTGTAGCGCAGCATCGCGAGCAGGATCGCGAACACCGCGAGCGTGAAGCAGAGGATCCAGAGCCGGTTATAGGTGATGGTGATCTGGCCAAGCTCGAAGGCGCCGCTCATCCACGAGGGATTGCCGACCTCGCGGTTGGTCGGGCCGAACGCGGTGCGCACCGCCTGCTGCAACACCAGCGACAGGCCCCAGGTCGCGAGCAGCGTCTCCAGCGGACAGCCGTAGAGGAAGCGGATGATGGTGCGCTCGATCAGGACGCCGATGAAGCCGGCGACCAGGAAGGCGAGCGGCACCGCGATCAGCAGCGAATAATCGAACAGCGCGGGATAGCGGGTGCGGATCACCTCCTGCACCACGAAAGTGGTGTAGGCACCCAGCATCACCATCTCGCCATGCGCCATGTTGATGACGCCCATCACGCCAAAGGTGATGGCAAGTCCGATTGCCGCAAGCAGCAGCACTGATCCGAGCGACAGGCCGTACCAGGCGTTCTGCACCATCGACCACATCGCAAGATTGCTCTGGATCGAGGAGACAGCGCTCGCGGCCGCCTTGGCAACCAGCGGCGGCTGGTCGCCAAGCCCGGTGAGCAGCGCCAGCGCCTCCTGGTCGCCGCGCGCCTTGACCACGGCGACAGCGTCGAGCTTGTCGCTGTCGGACGCATCCGACTTGAACAGGACGATGGCCGCGCGCGCCTCGGCGAAGGCCTGCTTGATCGACTTGACGCTCTCCTTGGCGAGCGCGCCCTCCACCGTCGGCAGCAAATTCTCTTCGTGGCTCTTGAACACCGATTGCGCCGCGGCGAGCCGCTTGGCCGGATCCGGCGACAGCAGCGTCAAGCCACCGAGCGCGGCCTCCACGGTGCGGCGCAGGCGGTTGTTGAGCCGGACGGCCGCGGCGTTGTCGGGCAGCTTGTCGACGGCCGCGCCGGTCGTGGCGTCGACGATCTTGCCGTCGCTCTGCGTGATGAAGACCTTCTTGCTGTCGGGATCGGCCGACAGCCGGCCGTCCTGCAGCGCGCTGATGATCGGCGACGCCAGCGCATTGCCCGATGCGGCGACCTCGCCGATCGCAGCCTCGGTGTCGGAGAACTCGTCATTGGCGAATTTGGCGACCGAATCCTCGAACGGGCCAGCCAGCGCCGGCACAGCAAGGCAGCTCAGCAGCAGGATCGAGAGACAAAGCGCACGAAAGCGATCGATACAATTAGCGAACACGTCAGTACCCCGGCAGGAGTGGGAGGAGAAGGCGGCGATCGATGCCGCCTTCTCCAATGTTGGAAGGTTGTGTTGTGTCGTTAGGTCAGCAGCGCTCGATTACGAGCCCTGGCCGCCGCACTTGTTGGTCTTGGTGTTGTAATTGCCGCACTTCTTGCCGACCCAATCGCCGATCAGGTCCTTGGAGCCCTCGAGCTCCTTCGACCAGGCGTCGCCGGCCACCAGGCCCGGGGTCTTCCAGACCACGTCGAACTGGCCGTTGCCCTTGATCTCGCCGATGAACACCGGCTTGGTGATGTGGTGGTTCGGCAGCATCTTCGAGGTGCCGCCGGTCAGGTTCGGCGCTTCGATGCCCGGGAGAGCGTCGATCACCTTGTCCGGATCGGTCGACTTCACCTTCTCGACTGCCTTCACCCACATGTTGAAGCCGATGTAGTGCGCTTCCATCGGATCGTTGGTCACGCGCTTCGGGTTCTTGGTGTAGGCCTGCCACTCCTTGATGAACTTCTCGTTCGCCGGAGTCTTGATCGACTCGAAGTAGTTCCAGGCGGCGAGATGGCCGAGCAGCGGCTTGGTGTCGATGCCGGCGAGCTCTTCTTCGCCGACCGAGAACGCGACAACAGGGATGTCGGTCGCCTTGATGCCCTGGTTGCCGAGCTCCTTGTAGAACGGAACGTTGGCGTCGCCGTTGATGGTCGAGACCACCGCGGTCTTCTTGCCGGCCGAGCCGAACTTCTTGATGTCGGCGACGATCGTCTGCCAGTCGGAGTGACCGAACGGCGTGTAGTTGATCATGATGTCGTCCTGGGCGACGCCCTTCGACTTCAGATAGGCTTCCAGGATCTTGTTGGTGGTGCGCGGATAGACGTAGTCGGTGCCGGCCAGCACCCAGCGCTTCACCTTCTCTTCCTTCATCAGATAGTCGACGGCGGGGATCGCCTGCTGGTTCGGCGCAGCGCCCGTGTAGAACACGTTGCGCTCGGACTCCTCGCCCTCATACTGCACCGGATAGAACAGGATGTTGTTCAGCTCCTTGAACACCGGCAGCACGGATTTGCGCGACACCGAGGTCCAGCAGCCGAACACGACTGCAACCTTGTCCTTGGTGATCAGCTCGCGGGCCTTTTCGGCGAACAGCGGCCAGTTCGATGCGGGGTCGACCACGACGGGCTCGAGCTTCTTGCCGAGCACGCCACCCTTCTTGTTCTGCTCGTCGATCAGGAAAAGGATCGTGTCCTTCAGCGTGGTTTCGCTGATGGCCATGGTGCCCGACAGCGAGTGCAGAATGCCAACCTTGATGGTGTCGTCGGCCGCTTGCGCGGGCGCGAAGGGCGAGGACGCAGCCAGGCCCAAAACCAGGCCGGCCGTCGCCGCGAGTGCGCGGCGGCGGGTCATCGTCGCTATTCCGTGAGTAAGCTGAGTAAGCATGAAATGTCGTCTCCCTGACGCAGGCGTGAACGCTTGCGAACGGCCGCCTGGCCGCCTGCGGTTAAGGGAATCGCAAGAACTGTGCCACGGTGCGTGGGCACCGTAAGTCGATGAACCAGCTGGATAATTCCACGAGTTCCGGGCAAATACGGGGAATGACTGCTCAAACATTGAGCCGCTGATTTGACTGCCGAAAGAGCAATCAGGTTATTTTATAGGCAAAATCGCCTTTCTGGCTAAATTTCCGGCACCGATTTGTGACAGATTGCGCGATGGTTCGGCGCATTCCGGGGCCCAATCCCGGCGATATCATCTTGAAACCGCCCAGTTCCTGGTCCATATCGTCGCCATGCCCGCGAGAGTCGCGGTGCCTTTGCGAGCTGCGTGTTCAAGCTGCCCCAAGCGGCTTCTGGCTCGCCTTTCAGCTAACCCAGCTTGACGCCCCAGACACGCGGGTGTCCCCGAATGCCTTCACACGCTTCCGGCCGATATTGGCCGGGACGACGACGGCTTTTATGGAAAGAACCACCTTTTGACCTCCTTTCAGGATTTCGGCCTCGCCGATCCCATCGCCCGCGCGCTTCGAGAAGAAAACTATCTCACGCCGACCCCCATCCAGGCCCAGACCATCCCGCTCGCACTTGCCGGCCGTGACGTCGTCGGCATCGCCCAGACCGGAACCGGCAAGACCGCGTCCTTCGCGCTGCCGATCCTGCACCGGCTGCTGGAGAACCGCGTCCGCCCGCAGCCCAAGAGCTGCCGGGTGCTGGTGCTCTCGCCGACCCGCGAACTGTCCGGGCAGATCCTCGACAGCTTCAACACCTATGGCCGCCACATCCGGCTGTCCTCGACGCTCGCCATCGGCGGCGTGCCGATGGGCCGCCAGGTCCGTTCCCTGATGCAGGGCGTCGAAGTGCTGGTCGCCACCCCCGGCCGCCTGCTCGATCTCGTGCAGAGCAACGGGCTGAAGCTCAACCAGGTCGAGTTCCTGGTGCTCGATGAAGCCGACCGCATGCTCGACATGGGCTTCATCAATGACATCCGCAAAATCGTTGCCAAGCTGCCGATCCGGCGCCAGACGCTGTTTTTCTCGGCCACCATGCCCAAGGACATCGCCGAGCTCGCCGAGGCGATGCTGCGCGACCCGGCCCGCGTGGCGGTGACGCCGGTGGCCTCGACGGTGGATCGCATCGCCCAGCGCGCGATCCAGGTCGATTTCGCGGCCAAGCCGGCGGTTCTGGCCCAGCTCCTGAAGCAGGAGCCGGTCAACCGCGCCCTGGTCTTCACCCGCACCAAGCACGGCGCCGACAAGGTGGTGAAGAGCCTTGCCAAGGCCGGCATCGAGGCCAATGCGATCCACGGCAACAAGTCGCAGAACCACCGCGAGCGCACGCTGGCGGCGTTCCGCTCCGGCGAGATCCGCACCCTGGTGGCGACCGATATCGCCGCCCGCGGCATCGACGTCGACGGCGTCAGCCACGTCGTGAATTTCGACCTGCCCAATATCCCGGAAACCTATGTCCACCGCATCGGCCGCACCGCGCGCGCCGGTGCCGACGGGGTCGCGATCTCGCTGATCGCCGGCGCCGAGGAGATGGGCTATTTGCGCGATATCGAGCGGCTGATCCGGATTACCGTGCCGCGGGAAGACCGCCGCACACAGGGTAGCCGCGAGGCCACGGCGCCGGCGCAGACCACCCACCCGCATCGGGGCGGCCGCTCTGCGCCCCGCGCGCATAATGTCCGTGGGAATGAGGCCGCTCCAGGCACAAAAGGCCCTCGCCGCCGCCGCCGTCGGGGTGGTAATAATGGCGCGCCGCAGACGAACCGGGGCGAGTCGCCGCGTCCGTCGCAGGCCGGCAACAGCGAAGGCATTCAGGGCGTCGCCTTCTTGCATCGCGAGAGCCGGCCGAATCCGCAACACAACCGCAACAACCGACCGAAGCACTAGCCGTCGCTCGATCTGGAGAACCATATGGCTAAGGAAGAGCTGATCCAGTTCGAAGGACTGGTGACCGAAATCCTCCCCGACGCTCGTTACCGGGTCCAACTCGACGCCGGACACGAGATCGTCGCCTACACCGCCGGTAAGATGAAGAAAAACCGCATCAAGACGCTGGCCGGCGACCGCGTCACGATCGAAATGTCGCCCTACGACCTCGAAAAAGGCCGCCTGATTTTCCGGCACAAGGACGAGCGTCCGAGCGGCGCGCCCGGCGGCCCACCGCGGGGCGGAGCGCAGCGCGGCGGCCAGTTCCGCCGCCGATAGCAGGCGGATTGCAACCGTTGCGCGCATGACGTCCTGGTGTCCTGCGCAACAATTGGCCGGCGGCTGCGCCGGCCAAAAAAAGCGCGCACGTCAGGATTGTTTTGAAGCCTTCTATCGAATAATATCCTACCCATCGATTTTCGGCCGGACGACATTAGCCAATACCGGTACAGCCGGTTCAGACGCTGACGACCCTTCCAAAAATTCGATCTCACCACCCCGCCGATCAGCGGGTCTTGAACTTGTATATCTGAGAAGGGACTACCCACGTGAGCATGGGAACCGTGAAGTGGTTTAACGCGACCAAGGGCTACGGCTTCATCCAGCCGGATGAAGGCGGGAACGACGTGTTCGTGCACATCAGTGCAGTCGAGCGCGCCGGCCTTGGCACTCTGCGTGAAGGCCAGAAGATCTCCTACGAGATCGTTGCTGACCGCCGTTCCGGCAAATCCTCGGCCGACAATCTGCGCGCCGCTGGATAAGCCGATTTCCCGGGAGCGCGAAGCTCCAGGAAATTGTCGTTAAAGCATCAAGGGCCGCACCTTCGGGTGCGGCCCTTTTTGTCTGTATCGCTGTCTTGCCACCGTGACCTGGAGCGTGATCCGGAGCAGTGCGAACCGGTTTTCGCTGCGACAGACGCGAAGCGTCTGCGCGAGAAGATGCGTGCTTTAGTATGTCGAGCAGGTCGTCGGCATGGTGGCGGCGGTCGGGGCATAGAACACGCAAATCGACTGCCGCGGCCGCGTGAAAGCAACGTCGCTGAGAGTAAGGCCAGCCTTGGCCATGACATAGCCGACCGCCGGAACGTATTTGTAGCTCACCTCGCTGAAGATCAGATAGGTGCCCGCAACCAACAGCGCCGGCGGAACGACGCTTGTCACAATGTCACCCTGACTGCGGCTCGAGGCCGTCACCGTGGCCTGCGTCGCGCCCGAGGCGATCGTCCCGGACTTGCTCCACTGGATGTGCGCGATGTTCGAGTTATCGACGTAGATTTCCGACAGCGTGACCTTGGTCGGCGACGCATCGTAGGGCGTCATGATGCCGACGCTGGCGCTGAAGAAGTTCTGCAGGTCGGCATCCACCACCTGCGTCGCCTGCGAGGTGAGATCCGAAGCGGCGCGCGCCATCAACGTGACCTTGCGGTCGACCGCAACGCCCGATGAGAACTCCACGGTGCCGAAGAACATCACCAGCATCAGCGGCATGATGAAGGCAAACTCGACGGCGGCGAGGCCCCGGCGGTCACGCGCGAGAGCAGCAACCGAGCGCAGCAAGGCCGCGGGCAAGTTTTTCACGACCTTGCTCATGAGCATGTGGTCCCGGCGGTTCCGGACGGCTCGTTCTTGAACGTCGCGGTCGCGATCAGGAGCCGCTTGCCATTGGGGAGGTTCGAGGCATTGAAGCCGAGCTGGGTGACGAACAGCTGCCATTGATAGAACAGGCGAACCACCACGACGTCGCCGTCCTTGCCGGGACACCATTTCACCTGGGTCGGATCGGTGATCGGCGTGATGTTGACGCTGCTGAAGCCGGTTGCAGACGGATAGCTGCGAACGTCGACGTAGATGCCGTTGTTGCAGTCGAACAGCGACAGCGTCGTCATCCGGCCACAGACATAGGCCTTGAACTGCGCTTGGGTATAGCTCAAGCCCTGAGCCTGGCCGGTCATGATGAAACGCGACGAATCCTGCGTCACCGTCTCGAGCACCTGGCTGGCGAAGAAGATCATTGCCACTTCGATGATCGCAAACAGCAACCCGAAGAACAGTGGCGCGACCATCGCGAATTCCACCACGGTTACACCGCGGCGGTCTCGGCGAAAGCGACGCAGGAGGCGGGCGAAAGCGGTCAGCGGCATCAACGACCCCGGATCAACATGGCGGCAACAACTACCCAAGAGTCATTGTCGAAGTATTTCGCCGGATCGAGACAGAGCGACCCGATCCGTTAGATCTTCATTAACCATACCGGGTGAACGGCCTGCGATCGGCCAAGACTCCGGCGTGTGAGGCGCCGGAGCGGACACGCGTCAGTTCTGCGGCTTCGCGGCTCCGCCCGAGCCGGTGGCCTGATTGTTGAGCGTACCGGCCTGTTCCATGGTCGCCCTGAAATAGGTGTCGCCATCGCCGAGGGTGATGCGGCGCTGACAGACCGGCATGCAGCTATAGGTCTCGCGATCGATGCCGCGGTAGACGGTGACGAGCTGGTCGGTCGGACCTTCGACCTGGATCTGGCGATCCACCAGCACCTGGCCGGTGCGGTCGAGTGCGATGAAATTGGTCGCGCCATAGCCCTTGCCGGTCACGACGACGACCCCGCCATTTTGCAGGGTGACGTCGGCAATCAGGGGATTGCCGACCACGATCGTGGCGATGCCGCCGGGCAGCTTGACGAGCTTGGCCTGATCGACATTGACCGCAATCCGATCCGGATCCGGCGCAGCGGTTGCGAGCGCGGGCCCCAGCAACATGGCTGCGGCCAGCGAGATGAATCCAATGCGCGCGACGGCGCGAATGCGTTGGGACTGAAACGACATACTCTACCCCGGGACGTTCACAAGCCGGCAAAGGCGATACGCAGCGGACCGGCGCCCGACGCAGGCAAATCTGACGGCAATTCATTTAAGAAGAGCAAAAATCGACCGCCGAATTGCGCGGATGTCACGACTTCCCGAGCCGGCAAGCCTGATGTCCGCGACATCGCCCGGGAATGCCCGGTCGTCGATGCCGTCATCCTGTAGCAGCGGCGGCGCGTGATCGAATCGCACCTTCCGGGGTTATCCCAATCTTAAGAGTCTCCAAGCAGTTTCTGCGCCAGCCACAACCACAGGGCGCACCACGTGTCGTCGATATCACGAATCGAAAAGCGCGCCGCCGGTTCAGGCGCCCGCGGCCTGATTGTCGACCCCGCTCGGATTCGTGAAGCTGCGGCGCGCTGGCTCATGTTCAGCGACTTCGGCGACGCGGCGCAGCGCCACATGGCGATCGCGTGGTCCTGCATCGTCGCATGCATCCTTGCCGACGTGGTCTGGCTGCCAAATTCAGGGCTTTCGTTCGCATCGTCGAACTGGATCACGATCCTGCAAGGCATGGCATATTGCGCGATCGCGGCCGCATTCATCGCCATTGCCTCCAATCGGCTTGGCGCCGACCAGCGACGTCCAGCCGTCCTGTTGCGGCGGGGCCTGTTCATGACCGAACTGTTCTGGCGCGCGCTGCTGCCGATCAGCGCGCTGCTGACCGTGGGCAGCACGCTCAGCTACCTGATCGCGGCATCGAAGCTGCCGCTCAGAGACGACGTTCTGGCAGGCGTCGATCATCTGCTGGGGTTCGACTGGCCGACCTTCCTGGCCGCGACAAACTCGCATTCGTTCGTCGCGACGCTGCTGACGACGGCCTACCAAAGCACCGGCCTGCTGTCGCAAGTGGTCCTTGGGTGGCTGATCCTGCAACGGCGTGGCGACCGGCTCGCGGAGTTCATCGCCGTCCTCAGCTTGAGCGCGGTCGCGCTGTGCATCGGCATGTGGCTGATCCTCGCCGCAGGTGCGTTCGCCTATTTCCGCCCCGCCCCGCACAGCTATGAGCACTTTGCGGCGCTCGGCGACATGTGGACGTTCGGGCGGACCTTCGCGATGTTGCGCGACGGATCGCTGTCGGTCGTCGACATGGCAAGGGTCGACGGCATCGTCAGCTTTCCCTCGTTTCACACCATGCTCGGCGTCATGACGATCTATGCTGCGCGCGATACACGCTGGCTCGTCGTTCCAGTGTTCATCGTGAACGCAACGATGATCGTCGCGACGATGCCCGTGGGAGGTCATCACCTCGCCGACGTCCTGGCCGGCGGCGGCCTGACCATTGCCGCCATCCTCATCGCTCGTCGCTCTGCCAGGCCGTCCTTCAGCAGGACTTAAGCTGCCACTTCGCAGCGACCCCCGTCGTATGACCGCAACGGCTTCAACTGGCGACGCGGACGTGAACGACCACGCGATCGTCGGCGTAGAGGCGCTGCCATCCTCCGATATGATCCAGCAATCTGGAAGCCGGCGTGTCCGGAGCGAGCATCACCGCATCGATATCATTGGTCTCGAGCAGGCTGAGGAAACCGTTGACGTCCTTGAGCTGAAGCGCGCGGGCCAAGCCCATCCCGAACGTCTCGCCGTAGAGCTCGGCGCGCCCGTCGATGAACACCGGCACCTGACGCCAGATCAGATATCCGCCGAACTGCAGATCGTTGAGCACCCGCTTGACGTTGCGCGCCTTCATCGCGTCAACCGCGGCAGCCGGCGAATAGATCGGCGGCGGCGATATGACCTGACGCGCCGCAGCGACTGACGTCCACACGCAAAGTCCGGCGAAGAGAATTGTTGCCGGAACGGCCCTCGGGCGGACGGTACAAGAGCCACGCAGGCGGAACTGGGTTGCGACCGGCGTGAGCACAGCGAGCGGCAGCAGCAGCGCGAACAGCTCGAGATTTCTGATGTGAGACAGGGCCATGTGCAGCAAGCCCAGCACCAGGAGGATTCGCGGCAGCGGCAACCTCGCCCCGTAATAGAGCGCGGCGCCGAGCAGGCCGAGGATGGACAGCGCGAACGGGTCGATCTCGCTGAACGTCGCCGGCCTCCATTCCTGGATGAGATGCAGCAATTCACCGAGACCGAGAATCTTCAGCGAGGCGAGAATCGAGCCCCATCCGTAGGGGGTCACGCAGCACGCCGCCAGCGCGCCGATGCCGAAGGCTGCCCAGCGCAGCGCCAGCGCCCACCTTTGAGCCGGCACGGCATTCCACAGCGCATCGAGGCCAAATGCGCCAACCAGCACCAGGCCGAACAGAAAGCCGCCATGCAGGTTGGCCCACAGCGCGATCAGCGGCAGCAACCAGAACGAAGGCGCCTCGCGCCGTTCGCTGGCGGTCATCAGGCCGTTCGCCCAGACCAGCATGATGGGCATCACCAGCACGTGCGGACGGGCCAGCAGGTGCCCGCAGGTCAGGACCAGCGCCGCAAGGGCGATCAGGCTCGCATAGATCGCCGGCAGCGCGCGGCTGAGGATCGCGGTCAGCAGTGCGAAGCTGGCGGCGGCACAGGCCGCGGCCAGCGCCGCCGGGCCGGTCCACCCGGCGAGGTCGTAGGCCTTCGCGAACAGAACCTGCGCCAGCCAGGAAGACGACACCCACGGCGCACCGGCCTTGGTGAACGAATAGGTGTCGACCGATGGCAGCGTGCGATGGTCGAGGATCCAGCGGCCGACGGCAATCTGCCAGTAGGTATCGGAATCGGCGAGCAGCCGGTCGCCGACGAACAGCAGCAGCGCATAAACGCCGCACGCCATCCAGAACCAGGCCGGGATCTCGGCGAACGCGGAGGCTCTCGCCCGCGAGAAGGTCGCCGTCTCAACGCTCATGATGGCACCTGGCGGCCACCGGCATCACTGCCGGAACGGATAGGCCAGCTGTCCGCCGATCTCGGTCGGCACGCCCTGCTCGGCATCGACGCCGTAATCTTCCGGAAGCTTGCCTTCGGGCATGCGGAACGTCCCGAACAGAATATCCCAGAGCGGGAACGTGCCTGCGAAATTGGTGTCGCCGCCTTCCTCGAGCCCGGTGTGATGCCAGCGGTGAAACACCGGCGTCGCGATCACATATTTGAACGGGCCGAGCGTCCAGTTCAGGTTGGCGTGCACGAACGCCGAGTGGAATGTGGTGAACGGCCCGACCCACAGCATGATGTTCGGCGAGATGCCGGCCATCAGCAGGATCACGTCGACGGTGATCGTGCCGATCAGGAGATTGACCGGATGGAAGCGTGCCGCGGAGATCCATTCAAGATCCTCGGAGGAGTGATGAATGGCGTGGTACTTCCAGAAGTCGCCGCGGTGGAACATCCGGTGCAGCCAGTACAGCATGAAATCGGAGCCGACGAGGAAGATGATGGACTGCAGCCAGAGCGGAAGCTGCGCCAGCGGGCCGTGCCCGTTCTCGTAGAACGCGATCAGATCGTCGGCGCCGTGAACGTTGAACACCACGGCCGCGCCCACCACCAGCAGCCCGATGCGCAGCACACGGGCGAACACCGGCACGAAGAACCAGTAGCAGATGTCGGTGACCAGCTCACGCTTCTGCCACCATGGCTTGCCGGGATTGCAGGCCCAGAAACGGGTGAGCACCGTGAAGAACAGCGCCAGAGCGATGGTGATCGGCACCACCTTCATCATCGTCTGGCCGATCATCTCGATGACTTCAAAGGGAAGACTGGGCATGACGGCCTCATTCGACGGAAGCCCCATGGGTACAGATGTGCACTTAAGGAGCCGTGAACAGGTGTGCCCAGCGGTCCTCAGCAACAATCCGCAATTTGAGCGGATCGCTTAATCCCAAATTTACTGTGCGCAACAAGTGCGGGTTCCCACTGTGTTTGTGCAATCAAATTAACTGCACCGAAATTGTCGAACCGTAGGGTGCCGCAATGGTCACGGTGCTGAGAACGCCGGCGAGACCAAACCTAGTTCGACCAGCCACGTGTACACAGGAGTTACTTATGAAGAACCTCGTTTCGCGCTTCGTGAAGGACGAGTCGGGCGCGACCGCCATCGAATACGGCCTGATCGCCACCGGTATCGCCATCGCGATCATCGCTGCAGTCAACGGCGTCGGCTCCAAGCTCTCGGGCACCTTCAGCACGATCGCCGGTTCGCTGAAGTAAGCCGGTTCCGACGAACTCGCATCAAAGGTCCCGGCATCCCCGGGACCTTTGCTATTTGTCGGGGGGGCACCTCCATCGAAGGCGCCGGCCATCCTTTCCCGATTGTTCACCATTGGCCGCTAGCGTCGGGCCTCGACCGCAGCTCCAGCTTGACGGCATGAATCCATGATCCTCGACCTCGCTCGCTTGATGCTGTTTCCGGCCCTGATGGCCTTCGCCGCGGCGAGCGATCTCCTGACCATGACGATCCCGAACCGGATCTCGCTGGCGCTGGCGGCCGGCTTCTTCGTCATGGCGCCGCTGATCGGGATGGACGTTCATGACATCCTCAGCCATGCCGGCGCAGGTGCGCTGGTTCTGGTGGTGGCGTTCGGCATGTTTGCGATGGGCTGGGTCGGTGGCGGAGACGCCAAGGTCGCGGCAGCGGCCAGCCTGTGGTTCGGCTTCGAGCACCTGCTCCCCTATCTGGTCTTTGCCTCGCTGTTCGGCGGCGCGCTGACCGTGCTGCTGCTGCAGCTCCGGCAGTGGCCGCTGCCCTACCCGCTCGCGTCCCAGGCCTGGCTCAGCCGCCTGCACGACAAGCAGACCGGAATCCCCTACGGCATCGCACTCGCCCTTGGCGCCCTGTTGATCTATCCCGAGACGGACTGGATCAAGACGATCGACCTCGCGCACTTCGCCTTGCGCTGAAAAAGCAGCGGTAACCGCTCGTTAAGGCGATTTAGATACGCCTCATTAACCATGCTTTGACGAATAGCTGGTCAACTCCCATCACGGCGGCGGCAGCGTCGCGGCGTCATGTGGAAAGTGAAGCGTAATGGATAAGGCCCGCATTCTGGTCCTGGCAATTGCAGGCTGCGCCGGCCTTGCGGCGCTTTATTTGGCAAGCGGAAGCGACGACAAGCCGGCGCCTCCCCCGCCGGTCGCGCAGCTGCCCACCGTGGACATCCTGGTCGCACGCACCGACATCGGGCTCGGCCAAGCCGTGAAGCCCGAGGATTTGCAGTGGCAGACCTGGCCGGCAGCCACCGCCAGCGCGAGCTTCATGCGCAAGGACAATAACGCCGACGCCATCAAGGACGTCACCGGCTCGATCGCGCGCGCCCCGTTCATCCAGGGCGAGCCGATCCGCGAGCAGAAGCTCGTCAAGGCCGACGGCAGCGGCTTCATGGCCGCGATCCTGCCGACCGGCATGCGGGCGGTTTCGACCGAAATCTCGCCCGAGACCGGCGCCGGCGGCTTCATCCTGCCGAACGACCGGGTCGACGTGCTGCTGTCGAAGCGCGACAAGAATCCGGACCGCAACGGCGCCGACATCGTCAATTCCGAGGTGATCCTGACCAATATCCGCGTGCTTGCGATCGACCAGGCGCCGAAGGAGAAGGACGGCACCAACGCACTGATCGGCAAGACGGTGACGCTGGAGCTGAAGCCCGAACAGACCGAGACGCTGGCGCGTGCGCGCCAGAGCGGCGTCCTGTCGCTGGCGCTGCGCAGCATCGCCGACAACAACGCGCCCGAAACCAAGACCGACGACAACCACCCGAGGCGCGGTGAGACGATCAACGTCATCCGCTTCGGCGTTGCCAACCAGGCAACGATGCAGAAGTGACCATGAGGACACACGTGATGAAGGGCGGGGCAACTCAACGGACGATGCGGGCCTTCATGGTCCGCGCATTGTCGTTCTCGGCCGTCGCGGCGCTCTCGCTCAACCCGGCGCTGACGCCGGTGGTGGCGAGCGACTATCGCGCTGCGCCTGCCCCTGCGGCATCTGCCGAC
Source organism: Bradyrhizobium sp. INPA03-11B (assembly GCF_040446015.1). Lineage (NCBI taxonomy): Bacteria > Pseudomonadati > Pseudomonadota > Alphaproteobacteria > Hyphomicrobiales > Nitrobacteraceae > Bradyrhizobium > Bradyrhizobium sp. INPA03-11B. The sequence continues at coordinate 31,366 of NZ_JASGSR010000049.1, read as the reverse complement.
GGCGGCCAGATGAATGCCCGTTTCCTCTCGCTCGGCGTCGGCAAATCGATCGTGATCGACCTGCCCAGGGACATCAAGGACGTGCTGGTGGCCGATCCCAAGATCGCCAACGCCGTGGTCCGCTCGGCGCAGCGCGCCTACATCATCGGCGCAACGGTCGGCCAGACCAACATCGTGTTCTTCGACGCCGCCGGACAGCAGATCGCGGCCTATGACATCGCCGTCAAGCGCGACCTCAACGGCGTACGTCAGGCGCTGCGCGCGGCGCTGCCGAATTCCGATATCCAGATCGAGGGCGTCGGCGACGGCGTGATGCTGACCGGCAGCGCGGCGAGCCCGATCGATGCGCAGCAGGCCGGCGAGATCGCCACCCGGCTGGTCGGCGGCCCCGACAAGGTCGTGAACTCGATCGCGGTTCGCGGCCGCGACCAGGTGATGCTGAAAGTCACGGTTGCCGAAGTCTCGCGCAGCCTGATCAAGCAGCTCGGCATCGACCTCACCGCGAACCTCAACTACGGCACCGCCGTGGTGAAATTCGCCAACAACAACCCGTTCACGGCGAACAGCGGGCCACTGGTGTCCGGCAACAACCTCACGACGCAGTTCGGATCATCGGTGTCGGCGACGATCCGCGCGATGGAAAGCGCCGGCGTGGTGCGGACGCTCGCCGAACCGAACCTGACCGCGATATCGGGCGAATCGGCAACCTTCATCTCGGGCGGCGAGTTTCCAATTCCGACCGGCGTGACCTGTCAGACTTCGTCGACCGGCACGATCGGGAATTGCGTCCAGACCGTCAGCTTCAAGAAATTCGGCATTTCGCTCAACTTCACCCCGGTGGTGCTGACCGAAGGACGGATCAGCCTGCGCGTGATGACCGAAGTGTCGGAAGTCTCGACCGAGAACGCACTGACGGGCGGCGCGGGCGGAACGACGATCCCCTCGATCAAGACCCGCCGCGCCGAGACCACGCTGGAGATTCCCTCGGGCGGCTCTATGGCCATGGCCGGCCTGATCCAGGACCAGACCAAGCAGGCGATCAACGGCCTCCCCGGCCTGGCGTCGCTGCCGGTGCTCGGCACGCTGTTCCGCAGCCGCGACTTCGTCAACAACCAGACCGAACTGATGGTTCTGGTGACGCCCTATGTCGTTCGCGCGGTGGCGCAGAAGGACCTGTCGCGTCCGGATGACGGCTTCGCCAACGCATCCGATCCGCAGGCCGACCTGCTGGGCAGCCTCAATCGCATCTACGGCGTGCCTGGCCGCACCGAGCCGGCGCGGAATTACCGCGGCACCTACGGCTTCATTACCGACTGAGGCGGACGATGACACAGACCACACCCAGAAAATCCGCCGATCACAAGCGCATCGTCAGTCTCGCCGGAGCGCTCGTCGGCCTTGCCATGACGCTCGGCGCCTGCCAGCACGCCGCCGACAACAGCTTCGCGATGGTGGACTCACCGGCCGACTATCGCCTGCGTCACCCGATCGCCGTCACCGAGGCCGACCGCTCGATCGTGGTCTTCGTCGGCCGCAGCCGCGGCGGCTTGACCGCGGAGCAGCGCGCCGAGGTGATGGGAATGGCGCAGGACTGGATGCGCGAAGGCACCGGCGCCGTCACCATCGACGTTCCCGTCGACACGCCGAACGCCCGGCCCGCGCTGGAATCGCTGCGCGAGATTCAGGCCACCTTCGCCGCGGCCGGCGTGCCGCCGCGCGGGATCCTCGTGCGCAAATATCATCCCGAGAATCCGCGCCTGATGGCTGCGATCCGCGTGAATTATCCCAAGATGAAGGCGGAGGCCGGGCCGTGCGGCCTCTGGCCGGAGGATCTCGGCCCGTCGATGCACAACGGGTCCTACATCCAGAACAAGCAATACTACAATTTCGGCTGCGCCAATCAGCGCAACCTTGCCGCCATGGTCGAAGACCCGACTGACCTCGTGCAGCCGCGCGCGGAGACCCCTGCCTACACGTCGCGCCGCAATATCGCCTTCGACAAGTATCGCAAGGGCACCACCACTGCCACGACCTATCCCGAGGCCGACAGGGCCAAGCTAAGCGACACAGGAAAATGATCACCTACGCGCAGCAAAACTCCGAAGAGCAGACGGACGCCCCGCCGCAGGCCGTGGACGACCATATTGCTCCGGCGCCACGGGTTTCGGTTCAGGCATTCTGCGAGACGGTCGAAACCGCCGCCGCCGTGCAGTCGGCTGGCGAGGATCGCCGGTTGGCCAAGGCTCACCTCAAGATCCAGATGGGCGGCATGGCGGCCGCCATCGAGGCCTATCGCTCGGCGCCGACGCCCAACGTCATCATCCTCGAGACCGAGGGCCGCAGCGACATTCTGGCCGGCCTCGACCAGCTCGCCACGGTATGCGACGCCGGTACAAGGGTTGTCGTGATCGGCCGCGTCAACGACGTCACGCTGTACCGCGAGCTGGTGCGCCGCGGCGTCAGCGACTACGTGATTGCGCCGGCGCATGCGATCGACGTGGTGCGCGCGGTCTGCAACCTGTTCTCGGCGCCGGAAGCCAAGGCGGTCGGCCGCGTAGTCGCCATCGTCGGCGCCAAGGGCGGCGTCGGCGCCTCGACGATCGCGCACAATGTCGCCTGGGCGATCGCCCGCGATCTGGCGCTCGATTCCGTGGTCGCCGATCTCGACCTTGCGTTCGGTACCGCCGGCCTCAACTACAACCAGGATCCGGCGCAGGGCATCGCGGATGCCGTGTTCTCGCCGGACCGCGTCGATACCGCTTTCGTCGACCGCCTGCTGTCGAAATGCACCGACCATCTCAGCCTGCTGGCGGCGCCGGCTACGCTCGACAAGGTCTACGATTTCGGCGCCGAGGCGTTCGATGCGATTTTCGATACGCTGCGCACCACGATGCCCTGCATCGTCCTTGATGTGCCGCATCAATGGTCCGGCTGGACCAAACGAGCGCTGATCGCGGCCGACGACATCCTGATCGTGGCGGCGCCCGACCTCGCCAATCTGCGCAACGCCAAGAACATGTTCGACCTCCTGAAGGCGTCACGGCCGAACGACCGCGCGCCGTTGTACTGCCTGAACCAGGTCGGCGTGCCGAAGCGTCCGGAGATCGCGGCCGGGGAATTCGCCAAGGCGATCGAAAGCCAGCCGATCGCCGCCATCCCGTTCGATCCGCAGATCTTCGGCTCGGCCGCCAACAACGGCCAGATGATCGCGGAAATCTCCGCCAATCACCGCGCAGTCGAGATGTTTCTGCAGATGGCGCAGCGGCTGACAGGCCGCGGCGAAACCAAGAAGCCGAGGGGGTCCTTCCTGTCGCCCCTGCTCGAAAAGCTGCGGTCCAAATAGTGGTCCGCGTGGAGTCAAGACGTCGTGTTTGGTAAGCGTAGCGGAAACGATGGGGACGTGCGGGCACCCAAGCCCGCTTTTCAGACGCCGGAGCCTGCCGGATCGTCGCCGATGGCTCGCGAGTCCGCCGCCCCGACGATATCGTCGCCGCCGCTGGCCCCCGCCAAGCCGCCGCCGGCTCCCGCCGTCGAAGCCCGCCGCTCGGACAACTACTATCAGGTCAAGGCGACGATCTTCGGCGCCCTGATCGAGGCGATCGACCTTGCCCAGCTCGCCAAGCTGGACAGCGAGTCGGCGCGCGAGGAAATCCGCGACATCGTCAACGAGATCATCGCGATCAAGAACATCGTGATGTCGATCGCCGAGCAGGAAGAGCTGCTCGACGACATCTGCAACGACGTGCTCGGCTACGGACCGCTCGAGCCCCTGCTGTCGCGCGACGACATCGCCGACATCATGGTCAACGGCGCGGGCACGGTGTTCATCGAAGTCGCCGGCAAGATCCAGCGCACCGGTATCCGCTTTCGCGACAACCAGCAGCTTCTCAACATCTGCCAGCGCATCGTCAGCCAGGTCGGCCGGCGCGTCGACGAATCCTCGCCGATCTGCGACGCCCGCCTCGCCGACGGCTCGCGCGTCAACGCCATCGTGCCGCCGCTGGCGATCGACGGGCCTGCGCTCACCATCCGCAAATTCAAGAAGGACAAGCTGACGCTCGAGCAGCTCGTCAAGTTCGGCGCGATCACGCCGGAAGGGGCGACCATCCTGCAGATCATCGGCCGGGTCCGCTGCAACGTGATCATCTCGGGCGGTACCGGCTCGGGCAAGACCACGCTGCTGAACTGCCTGACCAACTATATCGAGCACGACGAACGCATCATCACCTGCGAAGACGCCGCCGAACTTCAGCTGCAGCAGCCGCATGTGGTGCGGCTGGAAACCCGGCCGCCGAACATCGAAGGCGAGGGCCAGGTCACGATGCGCGAGCTGGTCCGCAACTGCCTGCGTATGCGTCCCGAGCGCATCATCGTCGGCGAAGTCCGCGGACCCGAAGCGTTCGACCTGTTGCAGGCGATGAACACCGGCCACGACGGCTCGATGGGCACGCTCCACGCCAACAATCCCCGCGAAGCGCTGTCACGCTGCGAATCCATGATCACCATGGGCGGCTTCTCGCTTCCCTCGCGCACCATTCGCGAGATGATCTGCGCCTCGGTCGACATCATCGTGCAGGCTGCGCGCCTGCGCGACGGTTCGCGCCGCATCACCCACATCACCGAGGTGATGGGCATGGAAGGCGACACCATCATCACACAGGACATCTTCCTCTACGATGTGGTCGGGGAAGACGCCAACGGCAAGATCATCGGCAAGCACCGCTCGACCGGCATCGGCCGGCCGCGCTTCTGGGAGCGGGCGCGCTACTACAATGAAGAGAAGCGGCTTGCGGCGGCGCTGGACGCCTCCGACTCGCCGGCGCCGGTCTAGGGGAGCGCAGGATGCAGACGCAAACGCTTGCTCTGGCCTTCCTCGCCGCCACCACGGTGGGCGGCATCGCCTGGGTCTTCCTCTATCCGTACCTTTCGGGAGAGAAGAAGGCCGAGTCGCGCCGTGCATCGGTGGCGCGCAACGAGCAGTCGACGACGCGCGGCAGTGAGCGCACGCAGCGCTCCCGCCGCGAGCAGGTCGAGGGATCACTGAAGGAGCTCGAGGCGCGGCGGCAAAAGGACAAGAAGGTCCCGCTCGGCGTCCGCATCTCGCAAGCCGGACTGGAATGGTCCGAGCAGAAATTCTGGATGATCTCCGGCGCCCTCGGCCTGTTCGGGTTCGGTGTGGCCTTCATAATCGGCGGAGGACTGCTCGGTGCGGCCGGCATCGGCTTCGCCATGGGTCTCGGCGCACCGCGCTGGCTGCTCGGCTTTCTGAAGAAGCGGCGGGAGAAGGCGTTCCTGAAGGCGCTGCCCGACGCCGTCGACGTCATCGTGCGCGGCATCAAGGCCGGCCTGCCGCTGTTCGAATCGCTCAAGGCGGTCGTCAACGACGCGCCCGAGCCGCTGCGCAGCGAATTCCTCGCGATCATCGAGACCCAGGCGATCGGCATGCCGCTCGGCGAGGCCTGCGCCCGGCTCTACGAACGCATGCCGCTGCCGGAGGCGAACTTCTTCGGCATCGTGATCGCGATCCAGCAGAAATCCGGCGGCAATCTGTCGGAAGCGCTCGGCAATTTGTCGCGGGTGCTGCGCGACCGCAAGAAGATGGCCGAGAAGATCCAGGCGATGTCGATGGAAGCGAAGGCCTCCGCCGCCATCATCGGCTCGCTGCCGCCGATCGTGATGATCCTGGTGTTCCTCACGACGCCGGACTACATCGCCCTGCTGTGGACGAACTCGATGGGCCAGCTGATGCTGGTTGGCTGCGCCCTCTGGATGACGTGCGGCGTGCTGGTGATGAAGAAGATGATCAACTTCGATTTCTGACGGTGCCGCATGATTGATATTCTGGTCGCCAAGCTTCACGACGTCAGGTTCATGACCATGCTGCTTGCCTTCTTCGCGGCAAGCGCGACGGTCTACACGCTGGTGATGCCGCTGCTCGCCGGCGGCGACCTCAACAAGCGCATGAAGGCCGTCGCCAGCGAGCGCGAACGCCTCCGGCAGCGCGAACGCGAACGCCTGGCCAAGTCGGAAAAGGTGACGCTGCGCCAGACGCCGCGGCAGGCCGTCTCCAAGATGGTGGATGACCTGAACCTCACCAAATGGCTGGCTCAGGAGGCGGCGATCGAGAAGCTCGTGATGGCCGGCTATCGCGGCCACGCGCCGTATGTCTACTTCCTGGCAGCACGCGCGGTCACGCCGATCCTGATGCTGATCGGCGCAATCATCTACACGTTCTTCATCGCCGGCGCGAACTGGTCGCTGACGCTCAAGATCGGCATTTGCGTCGGCGCGGCCTATGCCGGCCTGCAGGCGCCGATGCTGTTCCTGAAGAATGCGATCTCCAAGCGCCAGCTCCAGATCAAACGCGCTTTCCCGGATTCGCTCGACCTGCTGCTGATCTGCATCGAGTCGGGCATGTCGGTCGAGGTCGCGTTCCGCAAGGTCGCCAACGAGATCGCCGGACAGTCGATCGCGCTGTCGGAGGAGTTCGCGCTGACGACCGCGGAATTGTCCTACCTGCAGGACCGCAAGTCGGCCTACGAGAACCTGGCGCGCCGCACCGGCCTCGAAGGCGTGAAGTCGGTCTGCATGGCCTTGCAGCAATCCGAACGCTACGGCACCCCGCTCGGCCAGAGCTTGCGCGTGATGGCCCAGGAAAACCGCGACATGCGCATGAACGAGGCCGAGAAGAAGGCCGCGGCGTTGCCGCCCAAGCTGACGGTGCCGATGATCCTGTTCTTCCTGCCCTGCCTGTTCATCGTGATCCTCGGGCCGTCCTACATCAAGATCGCCACGATGCACTGAGCTGCGCAGCAGCGCCTACGAAAACGCCCGGCAATGCCGGGCGCTTTCTTTTGTGGGCACATGAAGCACGATGCTTCGCGAGCTGAGAGCTTCGCCATCAAGCGCAAGAGCAGTGGAGCGCTAATCGTCCTTGGCGACGACAGGTGCGGCGCGCGATGCGGTCCGCGGCCCGTCCTTGCGGTTCAGCATGTCGCGGAGGTAGGCGACGTTGGCCGCCGCCTCTTCCGCCGGCAGATCGGCCTTGACGATGGTTTCGGCCTCCGCGAAGCGACCCTGCAGGCCGACCACCAGCGCAAGGTTCTGCCGGATGCGGGTATCGGCGCGTGCGCTGGCATAGGCCTGGCGCAGCGTCTCTTCCGCCTTCGGCAATTCCTTGGTCAGCATGTAGGACAGGCCGAGATTGGACAGCACCGACGGCTCATCCGGAGCCAGCCGCAGCGCGCTCGCGTAGTAGCGCCGCGCTTCCTCGTGCCGGTTCAACTTGTCGAGCGTGGTGCCCTGCACCGACAGGATCCGCCAGTCCGGATTGTCCGGACTGTGCGCACGGCTCAGCACGTCGAATGCTGCCTGCGAATTGCCGTTGTCGGCCAGCGCACGACCATAAGCGGCGAGCAGCGGCTTGCTGCCGGGGCTGGCGAGCGTGGCCTGCTCCAGCACGGCGCAGGCCTGCGAACGCTGTCCGCTCATGCGCAACGCCTGGCCGTAGGCGATCGCCGCGTCGACATCCTTGGGGTTCTTGCGATAGCGCTCGCCATAGAGCTCGACGACGCGACGCGGATCGTCGGGCGTGGGATCTGGCCGCGACGCGATCGATCCGGTCACGTCGGACATGGTCTGGCAGCCGCCAAGCCCTGCGGCCAAAAGCGCCACGAAGGCTGCGGAAGCGAGATGCCGGGTCAAATTGGACTGTCGACGCATGGCACTGTGACTCACGAAATCGGGCGAATGGATCCAACTGAGCGTGCCAGCAATAGACTGTTAACCCTAACGTCTGGTTAACTGGCACTGTCAGAGATCGGCGCGCCCGGTTCCAATGCCGCAGGTCACGTCAACCGCTCCCGCGCTACCATCCGCCATGAAAGGCGTGTAGTAGCCAACCAGCGCCGCCAGAACAGCCGAGAGCCCCATGCCATCCGTGTTCGAGACCGCACCCACGACCGCCGTTACACCGATCACCTTCGTTACCAAGGCGACATGGGATGCGATCCGCAGCGAGTTGCCGGCGCCGGCCCGCCAGTTCGCCGAGGCCAACGGCTTTGAGGCCAAGCCCGGCAAATCCCTTGCCTTGCCGGCGGCTGACGGCGGCATCGCGCAGGTGCTGTTCGGCCTCGAGGATTCCGATCACAAGGCGCGCGATCCGTTCCGGCCCGGCGCCCTGCCCGGCCTGCTGCCGCCGGGCGTCTACCGCTTTGCCAATGCACCGCATGACACGCGGCTTGCCGCGCTCGCCTTTGCGCTCGGCTGCTACCGCTTCGGCCGCTATCGCAAGAACAAGGCGCCCGAGGTCCGCCTGGTGCCGCCCGATGGCGTCGACGCCGCCGAGATCGCGCGGATCGCGGATGCCGCCGCGCTGGCGCGCGACCTCATCAACACGCCGTCCAACGACATGGGCCCGGCCGAGCTCGCCGAGGTGGCACGCGATCTCGCAAGCCGGTTCGGCGCCGCCTTCAATTGCATCGACGGCGACGAGCTCGCGCAGAACTTCCCGCTGATCCACGCCGTCGGCATGGCCTCGACGCGCGCGCCGCGGCTGATCGATCTCTCCTGGGGCGATCCGGCCCATCCAAAGGTGACGCTGGTCGGCAAGGGCGTCTGCTTCGACACCGGCGGGCTCGACCTGAAGCCGTCGAGCGGCATGCTGATCATGAAGAAGGACATGGGCGGCGCCGCCAACGTGCTGGCGCTGGCGCAGATGGTGATGGACGCGAAGCTGAAGGTGCGGCTGCGCGTGCTGATCCCGGCGGTCGAGAACGCGGTTGCCGGCAACGCGTTCCGCCCGCTCGACATCTTCAAGTCGCGCAAGGGCATCACCGTCGAGATCGGCAACACCGACGCCGAGGGGCGGCTGGTGCTCGCCGACGCGCTGGCGCTGGCCGATGAGGAGACGCCGGATCTGCTGATCGATCTCGGCACGCTGACCGGCGCGGCGCGCGTGGCGCTGGGCCCGGATCTGCCGCCGTTCTACACCAATGACGAAGCGCTCGCCGCTGACGTCGCAGCTCACGCAAAGGGCGAGAACGACCCGTTGTGGCGAATGCCGCTGTGGCCGGCCTACGATGCCTGGCTCGACTCCAAGACCGCCGACATCACCAACGCGCCGTCAGGCGGTTTCGCCGGCTCGATCACCTGCGCGCTGTTCCTGCAGCGCTTCGTCGAGCACGCCAGGAGCTGGCTGCATGTCGACATCTTCGGCTGGACGCCGTCGGCAAAGCCCGCCCGCCCCGAAGGCGGCGAATGCCAGGCCGCGCGCGCGATCTATAAATTGCTGAGCCAGCGTTATGGATGATCCCCGCCTCACTCCTGCTCGCGACGACGTCGCCGCGAAATATCTCGAAGGCAAGGTCAAGGCTGCGCGCTTCGTCGAAGGCGAGACCTTCGAGGTCGTTGACGCGATCGCGCCGCTGCGGCGGGCGCCGGCGGCCGATGCCGAACAGATGACGCAGGCGCTGAAAGGCGAGCGCGTCACGGTGTATGACCGCAATGGCGAAGGCTGGGCCTGGGGCCAGCTCGCCGATGACGGCTATGTCGGCTGGATTCCCGAGGCCGCGCTGGCCAAGCCCGGTGCCGCGGCCACGCACAAGGTGACGGCGCTGCGCACGCTGGCGTTCCCGGGACCGTCGATCAAGCTGCCGCCGGCCGAGGCGCTGGCGATGGAGAGCAAGCTCGCAATCGTCCGCGAGGACGGCGCCTTCGCGGTGAGCCGCGAGGGCTGGCACCTGCCGCGACAGCATCTCGCGCCGCTCGACGCGATGGCGCCGGATTTCGTCGCCATCGCCGAGCAATTCGTCGGCACGCCTTATCTGTGGGGCGGCAAGTCCAGTCTCGGCATCGACTGCTCCGGCCTGGTGCAGATCGCGCTGACCGCCGCCGGCACCGGCTGCCCGCGCGACAGCGACATGCAGCTGGAAGGGCTCGGCCGCGAATTGACGGCTGCGGAATCCAAGCATCTGCAGCGCGGCGACCTGATCTTCTGGAAGGGCCATGTCGCAATTGCGCGCGATGCGACGACGATCGTGCACGCCAATGCGCATCACATGGCGACGGTGGTGGAGAACACGCACGCTGCGATCGCAAGGATCAAGGCCGCCGGTAGCGAGGTGCTGGCGATCAAGCGGCTGTAGCCGCTTCCGTCATTCCCCGGTGCGCAATTGCGCACCTGAGGGCGATGCGAAGCATCGAACCCGGAATCTCGAGGTTCCGGGTTCAACGCTGCGCGTTGCCCCGGAACGACAGTCAGGTCGCCACCGTCCCCTCGCCGGCCGCTTCGATGCGGAACGCGGCGGCGAACAGGGCGCGGGTGTAGTCGCTCTTCGGGTTCTTGAACAGCTCGGAGGCCGGCCCCTCCTCCTCGACCTTGCCGGATTTCATCACGATCAGATGGCTCGCCAGCGAAGCGACCACGCGCAGATCGTGCGAGATGAACATGTAGGTGAGATCGCGCTTGCGCTGCAAATCGCGCAACAGGTCGACCATCTGGGCCTGGAGCAGCATGTCGAGCGCGCTGGTCGGCTCGTCCAGCACCACGAAGTTCGGCTCCAGCACGATCGCACGCGCGATCGAGATGCGCTGGCGCTGCCCGCCGGAGAATTCGTGCGGATAGCGGAACCGCCAGTCGGGATCGAGACCGACATCCTTCAATGCCTTGATCACCCGCGCCTCGCGCTCCTCGCGCGACAGCTGCTTCTGATGCACCTCAAGCCCCTCGGCGATGATGTCGGCCACCGACATGCGCGGGCTGAGCGAGCCGAAGGGGTCCTGAAACACGATCTGCATGTCGCGGCGGAACGGCCGCATCTGCTTGAAGCGCAGGCCCTGAATGTCCTTGCCGAGGAACACGATCGGTCCATCGGACGAAATCAGCCGGAGTAGCGCCAGCCCGAGCGTGGTCTTGCCGGAGCCGGATTCGCCGACGACGCCGAGCGTCTCGCCTTTGCGCACCGCGAGGCTGACGCCATCGACTGCCTTGATGTGGCCGACGGTCGAGCGCAGCAGCCCGCGCTTGATCGGAAACCAGACCTTGAGATTGTCCGCCGACATCACGACCTCGGCGCCTGGCTGCGGCGGTGCCGGATCGGGCTTCGGCTCGGCCGCCAGCAGCGCCTTCGTATAGGCGTGCTTCGGTGCAGTGAAGACCTGCTCGACCGGGCCCTGCTCGACGATCTTGCCGTTGTTCATCACGCAGACCGTGTCGGCGATGCGGCGGACGATGCCGAGGTCATGGGTGATGAACAACAGGCTCATGCCGAGCCGTGCGCGGATCTCGGCGAGCAGCGCCAGGATCTGCGCCTGCACGGTGACGTCGAGTGCCGTGGTCGGCTCGTCGGCGATCAACAGATCAGGCTCGTTGGCGAGCGCCATCGCGATCATCACGCGCTGGCGCTGGCCGCCGGACAATTGGTGCGGATAGCTCTTGAGCCGCGTCTCCGGCTCGGGGATGCCGACCTGGCCGAGCAATTCCAGCGTCCGCGCCCGCGCCGCCGCACCGCTGACGCCCCGATGCAGCGACAGGATCTCGCCGATCTGGGTCTCGATGGTCTGGAGCGGATTGAGCGAGGTCATCGGCTCCTGGAAGATGATCGAGATGTCGTTGCCGCGAACCTCGCGCATCTCATGGTCGGATGCGGCCAGGAGATCGCGGCCGCGGAACCGGATCGCGCCGGAGGGATGCGAGGCCGTCGGATAAGGCAACAGCTTCAACACCGACAGCGCGCTGACGGATTTTCCCGAACCGGATTCGCCGACCAGCGCGACGCATTCGCCGCGCTTGATCGAGAACGAGATGCCGTCCACCGCAACCGAACGGCCGAAGGCGACCGAGAGGTCGCGGACATCGAGCAAAGGCTGGTTGGTCGCGTCCATGCGTCAGCCCTTCGAGAACGTCTTGCGCGGATCGAAGGCGTCGCGCGCGGCTTCGCCGATGAAGATCAAGAGCGACAGCATGATCGCGACCGAGAAGAAGCCGGTGAGGCCGAGCCACGGCGCCTGCACATTGGCCTTGCCCTGCGACAGCAATTCACCGAGCGAGGGCGAGCCGGGCGGCAGGCCGAAGCCGAGGAAATCCAGCGCCGTCAGCGTCATCACCGAGGAGGAGACGATGAAGGGCAGGAACGTCATGGTCGCGACCATCGCGTTCGGCAGCAAATGGCGAAACATGATCTTGCCGTTGGAGACGCCGAGCGCGCGCGCCGCCTGGATATATTCGAAATTGCGGCCACGCAGGAATTCGGCGCGTACCAGGCCGACCAGCGAGACCCAGGAGAACAACAGCAGGATGCCAAGCAGGATGAAGAAGCCCGGCGGCAGCACCGCCGAGATGATCAAGAGCAGATAGAGCGAGGGGATCGCGGTCCAGATCTCGATCAGCCGCTGGAAGATCAGATCGGTCCAGCCGCCGAAATAGCCCTGCACGCCGCCGGCGGCGATGCCGATGATGGAGGACAGGATGGTCAGCGTCAGGCCGAACAGCACCGAAATGCGGAAACCGTAGATCAGCCGCGCGACGACGTCGCGGCCCTGATCGTCGGTGCCGAGCCAATTGTATTCGAGGTCGCGGCAGCCAGTCAGCCCCTTCCGCTTCACCACATCCGCGCACTGCTTCTCGGTCAGCAGCCAGGTCGGCTTCGACGGCACCGCCGTCGGCGGATCGAGGTTCCGGCTGTCATAGGAATAACGGATCGGCGGCCAGATCATGCTGCCGCCCTTGGCGGCGATCTGCTTCTGCAGATAAGGATCGCGATAATCGGCCGCGGTCTCGAAGTCGCCGCCGAAGGTGGTCTCGGCATAGGTGAAGATCACCGGCCAGTAGAGACGGCCGTCATATTTGACGAGCAGCGGCTTGTCGTTGGCAATGAAATTGGCGAACAGCGACGCCACGAACAGGAAGAGGAAGATCCAGAACGACCAGTAACCGCGGCGATTCGCCTTGAAGTTCTGCCAGCGCCGTTTGTTCAGCGGCGACGGCGAGAAGCCGTGGCGCGTGGCGGGCACGGCCTCGCCGAGCGGCGATTGCGTCGAGGTCTCGACCGGCTGGGGTGCGAGCAGTGTCATCAGACCTCCCGCGCCTCGAAGTCGATCCGCGGATCGATCCACATATAGGCGAGATCGGACAGCAGGTTGACCACCAGTCCGACCAGCGAGAAGATGAACAGCGTTCCGAACACCACCGGATAGTCGCGGTTCAGCACGCTTTCGAAGCCGAGCAGGCCGAGCCCGTCGAGCGAGAAGATGGTTTCGATCAGCAGCGAGCCCGAGAAGAACGCGTGGATGAACGCGCCCGGGAAGCCGGCGATCACGATCAGCATGGCGTTGCGGAAGACGTGGCCGTAGAGCACCTGACGCTCGCTGCAGCCCTTGGCCCGCGCGGTCATCACATATTGCTTGCGGATCTCGTCGAGGAACGAGTTCTTGGTCAGCAGCGTCATGGTGGCGAAGGCACCGAGCGCCATCGACACCAGCGGCAACGTCAAATGCCAGAAATAGTCGATGATCTTCCAGTACCAGGGGAATTGCGACCAGCCGTCCGAGGTCAGGCCGCGCAGCGGGAAGATATTGAGGAACGAGCCGCCGGCGAACAGCACGATCAAGAGGATCGCGAACAGGAAGCCCGGGATGGCAAAGCCTACGATGATCACCGCCGAGGTCCAGGTGTCGAACCGCGAACCGTCCTTCACCGCCTTGCGGATGCCGAGCGGGATCGAGATCAGATAGGTCAGGAGCGTCATCCAGATGCCGAGCGACATCGAGACCGGCAGCTTTTCCTTGATCAGCTGGATCACGCTGACGCTGCGGAAATAGCTGTTGCCGAAGTCGAACCGCGCGAAATTCCAGACCATCAGCGCGAAGCGCTCGGGCGCCGGCTTGTCGAAGCCGAACTGCACCTCGAGCTTCTTGATGAAGTCAGGATCGAGGCCTTGCGCGCCGCGGTATTTCGAGTTGATGGCAGCGCCGGCGCCCGCACCCTGACCACGCTGCGCACCGAAATCGCCGCCGCCACCCGACACGCGCGAGGTGCCGCCGGTATCGGCGCCGTTGATCTGCGCGATGACGCGCTCGACCGGACCGCCCGGAGCAAACTGCACGACCACGAAGGACACGAACAGGATGCCGAGCAGCGTCGGCAGCATCAGCAGGATACGTCGGGCGATATAGGCGCTCATCGGCTACTTCGCCTGCTCGAGCTTGGCGGCCTTGGCGGCATCGTACCACCAATTCTCCGGCGCGCCGACGCCCTGGGTATATTTCGCCAGCTTCTCGGTATGACCGAACTGATCCCAATAGGCGATCGGATGCGTGTTGCGGTACCACTGCGGCACCCAGTAACGGCCGGCGCGGAACACGCGGTCGAAGGCGCGGCAGGCGACCGTCAACTCGTGGCGGCTGTTCGCGCCGATGATCTTCTCGATCAACGCATCGATCGCCGGGTTGGAAATGCCTGCGAGATTGTAGGAGCCCTTGGTCTTCGCCGCCTGCGAGGAGAAGAACGGCCGCATGCTGTCGCCGGGCGTCGCCGAGAAGCTGAAGCGCTGCATGGTCATGTCGAAATCGAAATCCTCCACCCGGGCGCGGTACTGCACCGCGTCGACCAGGCGGAACGTCGCCTCGATGCCGAGCGTTCCGAGATTCTTGATGTAAGGCCCATGATGTGGCTGCAGCGAGGGCTCGTCGTTGAGAAATTCGATGGTGATGGGCTCGCCGTTGGGCAGCACGCGCTTGCCTTCCTTGACGACACAGCCAGCTTCGTTGAGCAGTTGCACCGCCTTGCGCAGCAAAGCGCGGTCCTGGCCGGAGCCATCGGACATCGGCGGCACGAACGGCAGGCCGAACACCTCATCGGGTACCTGGCCGCGGAACGGCTCGAGCAACGCAAGCTCCTCCGGCGAGGGCGGTCCCTCCGCGACCATATCCGAGTTCTGGAACGGCGAGACGGTGCGCGCATACGCATCGTACATGATGGTCTTGTTGGTCCACTCGAAGTCGAAGGCGCAGATCAGCGCCTCGCGCACGCGCGGATCCTTGAACTTGTCGCGGCGCAGGTTGATGAACCAGCCCTGCGCGCCGGACGGCGTGTCGTCGGGCAGCGTCTCGCGCTTGACGCGGCCGTCCTTCACCGCGGGGAAATCGTAGCGTGTCGCCCAGACGCGCGCGGTGAACTCCTCGCGGAACAGATAGCTCTTCGAGGTGAAGCCCTCGAACGCCACATCGCGGTCGCGATAGAATTCGTAGCGGACGGTATCGAAATTGTAGCTGCCGCGGTTGACCGGAAGGTCCGCGCCCCACCAATCCTTGACGCGGTCGTATTCGACGTAGCGGTTGACCTCGAAGCGACCGACCTTGTACGGCCCCGAGCCGAGCGGCGCATCGAGCGTCGAGTCCTCGAACGGTCGCGTCGCGTAATAGGCCTTGGAGAAGATCGGCAGGCTCGCGACAAACAGCGGCACGTCGCGCGCGCGACCCGCCGCGAAGGTCACCACCACGGTCGCGTCATCGGGCGCCTCGGCCTTGACGAAGTCGCGCAGCTGCACCTGGATCAGCGGGTGACCTTTTTCCTTCAGCGTGGTGAGCGAGAAGGCGACGTCCTGCGCGGTCAGCCCCACACCGTCATGGAAGCGCGCCTCGGGACGCATGGTGAAGCGGTAGACCAGCTTGTCCGGCGAGATCTGCACCGACTTCGCGGCAAAGCCGTACATCGCGTCGGGCTCGTCATTGGCGCGCGACATCAGCGTCGCGAACGTCATGTCCATGCCCTGCGCGCCTTCGCCCTTCAGGACATAGGCGTTCAGTGAGTTGAAGGTGTAGTAGGACTGGTTGTAGGCCCGCACCCACGGGATCACCGAGAAGGCGCCGCCCTTCGGCGCTTTCGGATTGACGTAGTCGAAGATCTGGAAATCCGCGGGATATTTCAGGTCGCCGAACACCGACATGCCGTGCATCTCGGCTCCGTTGTCGGCCGCTGCCGGTGCGACACGCAAGCCTGCAGCACTCAACGCACCGATGCCGAGACCGAGTGCGTGCCGACGGGAGAATAGCGCCATGCGCGAATCCTTCGATCTTATGAACGCTTGAGCTTGGCCGCCTTGTCGGCGTCGAACCACCAAAGGTTTGGGAATCCTGCAACCGCGTATTTCGGCAGCGGATCGGGATGGCTGAAGCGATCCCAATAGACATAGCGCTGCTTGTCGTAATTGAAGTGTGGAACGCAATAGAAGTTCCAGAGCAAGACCCGGTCCAGCGCCTTGGCGGCGGCGACCTGATCGGCGCGGCTGTTGGCAAAGATGATCTTTTCGATGATGGCATCGACGGCCGGATTCTTGATGCCCGGAAGATTGTTCGAGCCCGTCCGATCGGCAGCCTGCGAGCCGAAATTGTCGCGCTGCTCGTTGCCGGGCGAGATCGACTGCCCCCAAACCTGGGTGACCATCTCGAAATCGAAATCGCGCACACGGTTCTGGTACTGCACGGTGTCGACGGCGCGCAGATTGACGGTGATGCCAAGGCGCTCCAGGCTCGGCTTGTAGAACAGCGTGATCCGCTCCATGCCGGAATCGCCGCTGTTGCCGAGGATCTCGACCGTAAACGGCTGGCCGGATGCGTCGACCAGCTTGCGGTCGCGGATCTCGAAGCCGGCTTCCTTCAACAGCCGCGTCGCCTCGCGCAGATTGGCGCGCACGTTTTCCGGCGTGCCGCCGACCGGATCCTTGTATGGCGTCGTGAAGACTTCCGGCGGCACCTTGTCCCGCACCGTCTCCAGGATCTCGAGCTCCTTGCCTTCCGGCAGACCAGTCGCCATCAGATCGGGGATGCCGTCGAAATAGCTGGAATCGCGATGGTACTCGCCGGTCGAGAGCACGCGATTCATCTCTTCGAAATCGAACGCGTAATTGAAGGCGCGGCGCAGCCGGGCGTCGGCGAATTTCGGGCGCCGCAGATTGAACACCCAGCCCTGCATCCGGCCCTGATTGCGCACGGTGAACAGCTCCTTGAGCAGCCGCTTGTCGCGCACCGGCGGAACGTCGTAGGCCGACGCCCACTCCTTGGCGCTGCGCTCGTTGTACCAGTCGAACTGGTCGGCCTTCAGCGCCTCGCGGGCGACGGTGTCGTCGCGGAAATACTCGTAGCGCAGCTCGTCGAAATTGTTGTGGCCGATCGCGATCGGAATGTCCTTGCCCCAGTAATCCTTGACGCGTTCGAGCACCACCGAGCGTCCGGCGACGAACTCCTTGATCCGGTAGGGTCCGGAGCCAAGCGGCGGCTCCAGCGTGCTCGCAGTGATATCGCGCTTCTTGCCCTGCGCGTCGGTGCCTTCCCACCAATGCTTGGGCAGGATTGTAAGCTGGCCGGTGATCATCGGCAGCTCCCGGTTGCCCGGGCTATCGAAGGTGAACTTGACGTCGCGATCGCCGACCTTCTCGGCCTTCTCGATGTGGCGATAGTAAGCGCTGAACATCGGGCTGTTCGCCTTCCACGCCTCGAAGGAGAAGATCACATCCTCGGGCGTGACGGGCTTGCCGTCGTGCCAGCGCGAATTCGGACGCAAGCGATAAATCACATAGGAGAAGTCGTCGGGGAAGGCTGCGGCCTCGGCAAGTTCGCCGTAATACGTATCGGGCTCGTCGAGCGAGGCTTCCATCAGCGAGTCATAGATACGGCTGACAGCCACCGAGACTGCGCCCTTCAGCCCGGCAACGACCAGATTGAAGCTGTCATAGGTGCCGGGTTGGAACAGCCGCACCACTCCGCCCTTCGGCGCGTCCGGCTTGACGTAGTCGTAGCGCTTGAAGTCGGCGGGATATTTGATTTCGCCGTAGGTGGAGACGCCGTGGCGCCATTTGAGCCCGTTCGGGGCGCCGTCGGCGAGAGCCGGCGTGATCGCCGGCAGGCCGGAGTTGATACCGAGCGCCGGCGCGAGTGCCGCCAGTGCGCTGCCTTGAAGGAGGTGTCGTCGGGTGATCGCCAAATTCGCTCTTCCTGCTTGCGGCCCCGGTTACATGGGACCCAATATAAGGCAACGGTTCGACAAATTACGTTGCTTTTTCCTCATGATATTGACCCGGGAACAATATCGGTGCGGCGAAACGTCCCGATAACAACCCCGCGACAGCGGATTGCCCATGCGAAAACGGCCAGGCATTGCCTGGCCGTTTCATCCACATGCTTGCGCGAAGCAATTCGTTACTTCGAGGCGGTCGGGAGCGGAGCCGGATGCTCCGAGTTCGAATTCAGATACGCAATGATGTCGGCGCGCTCGCTGTCCTTCGGCACGCCGGCGAAACCCATCGCGGTGCCGGGGACGAAGCCCTTCGGGTTGGTCAGGAACTTGTTGAGGTCGTCAAACGACCAATCGCCGCCCTTGCCCTTCATCGCAGCCGAGAAATTGAAGCCGCGGCCCTCGCCCTTCTTCTCGCCGACGATCCCGTAGAGATTTGGACCGACGCGGTTGGGGCCGCCCTTCTCGAAGGTGTGGCAGGCCTGGCACTTCTTGGCGGCCGCCGCGCCCTTCTCGACCGAGGCGGTCTGCAGCAGCTTCTCGATCGGCTCGGAGGCGGCCGCAGCAGCCTCGCCGCCACCGCCATGGGACTCTTCCTTCACCGCGATCTCAAAACCCGGCTTCTCCGGCATCTTGGCAGAAAACACCGATCCGGCGGTAAAGCTCATCACCAGAACGACGATGCAGGTGCCGAGAACCGCACCGAGGATTTTGTTGAGTTCGAAGGAGTCCATTTTGGGTCAGGCTCCGGGCCTTGAATGTCGACTTCAGGCCGGGAATACGGCCGCGGGGAAAGACCCGGGAATCGACCTTTCGTGCCTCCCCCCAGGCAGGGTTGAGATATCGGTTTGCCCGCGCTCTGGCAACCCGTATAAACGCGCCGAATTGAACCTCCTCCCCGGCAATTTCCGTAGCCCGGACGGGCCCCGACACGAATGACGCAATCCCGTACCTTGGTGCTGATTCCGGCCCGCATGGCCGCTACGCGCCTCCCCGGCAAGCCGCTGCTCGACATCGGCGGACTGCCCATGATCGTCCATGTGCTGCGGCGGGCGGAGGCGGCCGGGATCGGCCGGGTCGCGGTCGCGACCGACACGGCCGAGATCGCAGCCGCAGTGAAGGCTGCCGGCGGCGAGGTGGTGATGACCCGCCCCGACCATCCCTCCGGCTCGGACCGGATCCATGAAGCGATGACGACCCTCGACCCGCGCGGCGCAGCCGAGATCGTGGTCAATCTGCAGGGCGATTTCCCGACCATCACGCCCGAGACCATCCAGAGCGTGATGCCGGCGCTCGACGATCCCGCGGTCGACATCTCGACCCTGGCCTCGCAGATTCATACCGAGGATGAGGATCGGGCCCCCAGCGTGGTCAAGGCGGTCGGCTCGCCAATCGGAGCCAGCCGGTTGCGCGCGCTCTATTTCACCCGCGCCACCGCGCCCTATGGCGACGGACCGCGCTACCATCATATTGGCCTCTACGCCTACCGCCGAGCAGCGCTGGAGCGGTTCGTGAAGCTGCCGCCCTCGCCGCTGGAGCAGCAGGAGAAGCTCGAGCAGCTGCGCGCGCTGGAGGCCGGAATGCGGATCGATATCACCATCGTCGACACCGTCCCCCGCGGCGTCGACACCCCGGCCGACCTCGAAACCGCCCGGCGGATACTTTCCAAAGCCTAACCGGCATCTCTTTGTTGAGCATGATCTTTTCGGAAAACCGGTTTCCACTTTTCCGGATCATGCTCTAAAAGGCCACCCATGACCAAGAAGCTGAAAATCGCGTTCCAGGGCGAGCCTGGCGCCAATTCCCACATCGCGATCGCCGAGGCCTATCCCGACGCCGAGCCGATGCCCTGCCCGACCTTCGAGGACGCGCTGGCCGTGATCTCGTCGGGCGAGGCCGATCTCGGCATGATCCCGATCGAGAACTCGGTCGCCGGCCGCGTCGCCGACATCCATCACTTGCTGCCCGCCTCGGGCCTGTTCATCGTCGGCGAATGGTTCCTGCCGATCCGCCACCAGCTGATGGCGATCAAGGGCGTCAAGCTCGCCGACATCAAGAGCGTGGAGAGCCACGTCCAGGCGCTCGGCCAGTGCCGGCGCACGATCCGCCAGCTCGGCATCAAGCCGATCGTCGCCGGCGACACCGCCGGCAGCGCCCGCGACGTTTCCGAACGCGGCGACAAGACCGTGGCGGCGATCGCCTCCCGCCTCGCCGCCGAGATCTATGGCCTCGACATTCTCGCCGAGGACATCGAGGACGAGGCCCACAACACCACCCGTTTCGTCGTGTTGGCGCGCGAGGAAAAATGGGCCGCGCAGGGCTCGGGCGCGCTGGTCACCAGCTTTGTGTTCCGGGTGCGCAATCTGCCGGCCGCGCTCTACAAGGCGCTCGGCGGCTTCGCCACCAACGGCGTCAACATGACCAAGCTCGAAAGCTACATGGTCGACGGCAACTTCTTCGCCACGCAATTCTATGCCGATGTCGACGGCCATCCCAACGACCGCGGGCTCGCCTTTGCGCTGGAGGAATTGAAATTCTTCTCGCGCGAATTCCGCATCCTCGGCGTCTATCCCGGCAACCCGTTCCGCGCGACGTTCAGCGAGACGCAGGACTAGGCCGAGCGAACGCAATCTCTCCAAGCGTCGTCCCGGCGCAGGCCGGGACCCATAACCACCGGCTTGGGTTACAGGAGGGATAGCGGCTCCAGCAAAGCACAACAATTTTGATCCGTGGTAATGGGTCCCGGCCCCCCGTGCGCAATTGCGCACTAGGCCGGGACGACGATCATGATGCGGCTTCCGTTTTCTCCAGCCCGAACGCCTCGGCGAGCAGACTGTAGGACTTCTTCCGCGCTGCGTGGTCGTAGACCGCGGTGATCACCATCAGTTCGTCGGCCTGTGTCGCTGAGATCAGCGGCTGCAGCTTCGTCAGCACGGTCGCGGGGCTGCCGACGAACAGCCGTGCGCGGCTGCGTGCGATCGAGGCGCGCTCGGCGTCGGTGTAGGGATAGGCCTCCGCCTCCTCGACACTTGGCAACGGCAGATACTGGCCGCGGTCGCGGCGCAGCCGGTTGAGATCCATCGACATCGCAAGCCGCTCGGCTTCCGCATCGGTCTCCGCCGTGACGACGGCGACCGCGAGGATCGATTGCGGCGTCGCGCGCCAGCCCGACGGCTTGAAATGCGCCCGATAATTCGTCATCGCCGCGATCGCGTCGTGGGTGGCAAAATGGTGCGCGAACGCAAAGCCCATCCCGACCTGCGCCGCGAGCTCGGCGGAATAGTCGCTCGAGCCGAGCAGCCAGATCGGC
The DNA here is from genome assembly GCF_040446015.1 of Bradyrhizobium sp. INPA03-11B. Classification (NCBI taxonomy): domain Bacteria; kingdom Pseudomonadati; phylum Pseudomonadota; class Alphaproteobacteria; order Hyphomicrobiales; family Nitrobacteraceae; genus Bradyrhizobium; species Bradyrhizobium sp. INPA03-11B. Next base: position 10,049 of record NZ_JASGSR010000049.1, on the reverse strand, counting down.
GGCAGCGGCGAATCATCCGGCATCGCCACCACATTGTTGTAGGGATGGCCGGCCGGGAAATCGCGCGTCTCCCAAAGCGTCAGCTCGTGCAGCCGCTCGAGGAAGTCATCGCCCTCACGGCGATCGAGCCGGCTGCGCAACGCGTAAGCGGTGGCGCCATCGGTGCCGGGCGCACGGCCGAGACCGAGATCGATGCGGCCGGGAAACAGCGCCTCCAGCATCTTGAAGCGCTCGGCGACCACGAGCGGCGCATGGTTGGGCAGCATCACGCCGCCCGAGCCGACCCGGATGTGCTGCGTCACCGCCGCGATCTGCCCGATCATCAGGTCGGGCGCCGGGCTCGCGACCGAGGCAAGGTTGTGGTGCTCGGCGAGCCAGTAGCGGACATAGCCGAGACCATCGACATGGCGCGCCAGGTCGATGCTGTTGCGGAGTGCCGCGGCGGGCTTGGTGCCTGTAGTGACGACGGACAGGTCGAGGACGGAGAGCGGGATCATGGCCGACAACCTAGTGTGACGTCAGGAGGCGACAAAGAGCCCGGCTGCGCAGAGCAGTCCCGCACCCGAGGGCTGGTGGAGAGAGCAACAGGACTTGGGACGAAACAAGATGATTCGTTGACATATTATTCTACCCACAATTCATTTCGGCAGCCTCACTCGCTGCACATTCAGATTTATTCTATATAATACAATTAATTAACTCATCTTCGCGACAAGTCGATCGTCGCCCATCACGCATGCCCCGCAGTCGATTTTCCTCATTTCTACGTCAACTATGGGCAATTTCCCATATCCGATGGGCTGTTTTGGCCCACCGGTTTCGCCTATCTTAGGGCCTTCATATCCAGGCCGGACGTCGACCCTCCAGTTGCGGAGCCCTTGCGTATCATGACCGAGACCATTTCCTCCGTGCCGAACGGACAGCGCGCACCGAAAGCGCCGAAAATCTCCTTCGAGTTCTTCCCGCCGAAGACCGAGGAGATGGAGCGCAATCTCTGGGAGACCATCAACCGCCTGGCGCCGCTGACGCCGAACTTCGTCTCGGTGACCTACGGTGCCGGCGGCTCGACCCGCGAGCGCACCCACTCGACCATCACCCGCATTCTCCGCGAGACCGATCTGCTGCCGGCCGCGCACCTGACCTGCGTCAGCGCCTCGCGCGGCGAGATCGACGAGATCGTCGACCGCTATCACGAGGTCGGCGTCCGCCACATCGTGGCGCTGCGCGGCGATCCGCCCGGCGGCATCGGCACGCCCTACTTCACCCATCCCGACGGCTACCAAAGCTCGGCCGAGCTCGTCGCCGGCATCAAGAAGCGCCACGCCGATATCGAGATCTCGGTGTCCGCCTATCCGGAGAAGCATCCGGAAGCCGCCGACTTCGACACCGACATCGACACGCTGAAGGCCAAGGTCGACGCCGGCGCGACACGCGCGATCACCCAGGTGTTCTTCGATAACGACCTCTATCATCGCTATGTCGACAGGGTGCGGGCGCGCGGCATCGAGATCCCGATCGTTCCGGGCATCATGCCGATGCACAATTTCAAGCAGGCGCGCAACTTCGTCACCCGCGCCGGCACCAGCGTGCCGGACTGGCTCGCCGAGAAGTTCGAGGGCCTCGACAACGACGCCGAGACCCGCAAGCTGGTGGCGGCAACCGTCGCCGCCGGCCAGGTGCAGAAGCTGTTCAAGCACGGCGTCGACACCTTCCACTTCTACACCATGAACCGCGCGGACCTCGTGTTCGCGATCAGCCATCTGCTCGGCATCCGGCCGAACGGTGCCCAGAAAGCTGCCTGACATGTCCGTTCCCGTTTCTCCCAAGCGTAACGCTTTGCTCGCGGCTGCCCGTGAGCGCATCCTGGTGCTCGACGGCGCCATGGGCACGATGATCCAGGGCCTGCAGTTCGACGAAGCCGCCTTCCGCGGCGCGCGCTTTGCGGACTTCCATCGCGACATCAAGGGCAACAACGATCTCCTGATCCTGACCCAGCCCGAGGCGATCACCGACATCCACGCCGCGTATCTGCGCGCCGGCGCCGACATCGTCGCGACCAACACCTTCTCCTCGACCTCGATCGCGCAGGCCGACTACGACATGTCGGACCTTGCCTATGAGATGAACCTGCAAGGCGCTCGCCTGGCGCGCGCCGCCGCCGAGCGCGTATCGGCCGAGGACGGCAAGGAGCGCTTCGTCGCCGGCGCGCTCGGCCCGACCAACCGTACCGCCTCGATCTCGCCGGACGTCTCCAATCCCGGCTATCGCGCGGTGACCTTCGACGATCTGCGCAAGGCCTATGGCGAACAGGCCAAGGGCCTGCTCGATGGCGGCGCCGATCTGCTGCTGGTCGAGACCATCTTCGACACGCTGAACGCCAAGGCTGCGCTGTACGCGATCGCCGAGATCATCGAGGAACGCGGCATCGACGTGCCCGTGATGATCTCCGGCACCATCACCGACAAGTCCGGCCGCCTGCTCTCCGGGCAGCTGCCGGAGGCGTTCTGGCATTCGGTGCGGCACGCCAAGCCGATCACGATCGGTTTCAACTGCGCGCTCGGCGCCGAGGATCTGCGCGCGCACATCGCCGATATCGGCCGCGTCGCCGACACGCTTGTGTGCGCATATCCGAATGCCGGCCTGCCCAACGAGTTCGGCCAGTATGACGAGACGCCGGACTACATGGCGCGGCTGATCGGCGAGTTCGCCGCCGCCGGCCTCGTCAACATCGTCGGCGGCTGCTGCGGCACCACGCCCGACCATATCGCGGCGATCGCCAGGGCCGTCGCCCCGCACAAGCCGCGCGTGGTGCCCGAGATCGAACCGCGGCTCAGGCTGTCCGGCCTAGAACCGTTCACGCTGACCAACGCGATCCCGTTCGTGAACGTCGGCGAGCGCACCAACGTCACCGGTTCGGCGCGCTTCCGCAAGCTGATCACCGCGGGCGACTACACCGCCGCGCTGCAAGTCGCGCGCGACCAGGTCGAGAACGGCGCCCAGGTCATCGACGTCAACATGGACGAAGGCCTGCTCGATTCCGAGAATGCGATGGTGACGTTCCTCAACCTCGTCGCCGCCGAGCCCGACATCGCGCGCGTGCCCGTGATGGTCGATTCCTCGAAATTCCACGTCATCGAGGCCGGCCTGAAGTGCATCCAGGGCAAGCCGATCGTGAACTCGATCTCGATGAAGGAAGGCGAGGACAAGTTCCTGCACGAGGCGACGGTGGCCAAGCGCCACGGCGCCGCCGTGGTGGTGATGGCGTTCGACGAGACCGGCCAGGCCGACACGTTCGCGCGCAAGACCGAGATCTGCAAGCGCGCCTATGACATCCTGGTCAATCGGCTCGACTTCCCGCCCGAGGACATCATCTTCGATCCGAATATCTTCGCGATCGCGACCGGCCTCGAGGAACACAACAATTACGGCGTCGACTTCATCGAGGCGACACGCTGGATCCGGCAGAACCTGCCCGGCGCCCACATCTCCGGCGGCGTCTCCAATTTGTCGTTCTCGTTCCGCGGCAACGAGCCGGTGCGCGAGGCGATGCACTCGGTGTTCCTGTATCACGCGATCCATGCCGGCATGGACATGGGCATCGTCAATGCCGGTCAGATGATCGTCTATGACGACATCGATCCCGAACTGCGTCAGACCTGCGAAGACGTCATCCTCAACCGCGATCCCGGCGCGTCCGAGCGGCTGCTGGCGCTCGCCGAGAAATTTCGCGGCAAGGAGAAGCAGACCAAGGAGGCCGATCTCGCCTGGCGCGAATGGCCGGTCGAGAAGCGACTCAGCCACGCGCTGGTGCATGGGATCACCGAGTTCATCGAGCAGGACACTGAAGCCGCGCGCGTCAATGCGTCCCGCCCGCTCGATGTGATCGAGGGCCCGCTGATGGCCGGCATGAACGTGGTCGGCGACCTCTTTGGCGACGGCAAGATGTTCCTGCCGCAGGTCGTGAAGTCGGCGCGCGTGATGAAGCAGGCGGTGGCCTATCTGATGCCGTTCATGGAGGAGGAGAAGGCGCGCAACCTCGCCAACGGCATCACCGGCGGCCGCAACGCCGCGGGCAAGATCGTGCTCGCGACGGTCAAGGGCGACGTCCACGACATCGGCAAGAACATCGTCGGCATCGTGCTCCAGTGCAACAATTTCGAGGTCATCGACCTCGGCGTCATGGTGCCCGCCAACAAGATCATCGAGACTGCGAAGGCCGAGGGCGCCGACATCATCGGCCTGTCCGGCCTGATCACGCCCTCGCTCGACGAGATGAGCTTCCTCGCCGGCGAACTGGAACGGCAGGGCATGAACGTGCCGCTCTTGATCGGCGGCGCCACCACGAGCCGCGTGCACACCGCCGTGAAGATCGACCCGAACTATCCGGGCGGCCCGGTCGTGCATGTCAACGACGCGAGCCGCGCCGTCGGCGTCGCCTCCTCGCTGCTGTCGGCCGAGAAGAAGCAGGCCTATGCCGCCGAGGTGCGTGCCGAATACGCGAAAATCTCGACCGCGCATTTCCGCGCCCAGGCCGACAAGAAGCGGCTGAAGCTCAACGATGCCCGCGCCAACAAGGTCGCGATCGACTTTGCAGCAGTGCCGCCGAAGCAACCGGCCTTCTTCGGGTTGAAGAGCTTCGACGCCTACGATCTGGCGGAGCTTGCCGACTACATCGACTGGACGCCGTTCTTCCAGACCTGGGAGCTGACGGGGCGCTTCCCGGCGATCCTCGACGATCCCAAGGTCGGCGAGGTCGCGCGCTCGCTCTATGCCGACGCGCGCAAGATGCTGGACACGATCATCAGGGAGAAGTGGTTCACGGCCCGCGCCACCGTCGGCTTCTGGCCGGCGAATGCCGTCGGCGACGACGTCGAGGTCTATGCCGACGAGACGCGGAAGCAAAGGATCGCGACCTTCCACACGCTGCGCCAGCAGCTCGAGAAGCGCGAGGGCCGCTTCAACGCCGCGCTGTCCGACTTCGTCGCGCCCAAGGAGACCGGCGTGCCCGACTATATCGGCGGCTTCGTCGTCACGGCGGGGATCGGCGAGGATGCGGTCGCCGACCGCTTCAAGAACGCCAATGACGACTACTCCTCGATCCTGTGCAAGGCGCTGGCCGATCGTCTCGCCGAGGCGTTTGCCGAGCGCATGCACCAGCGCGTGCGCAAGGAGTTCTGGGCCTATGCACCTGACGAGGCGTGGTCGGCGGACGAATTGATCCTCGAGAAGTACGACGGCATCCGCCCGGCGCCCGGCTATCCGGCCCAACCCGACCACACCGAGAAGCGGACGCTGTTCGCGCTGCTCGACGCAGAGAACACCGCCGGCGTGAAGCTGACCGAGAGCTTTGCGATGTGGCCGGGCTCGTCGGTCTCGGGCCTGTATTTCTCGCATCCCGAAAGCTTCTATTTCGGAGTCGGCAAGATCGAGCGCGACCAGGTCGAGGACTATGCCGCGCGCAAGGCCATGACGGTCGCCGAGGTCGAGCGCTGGCTGGCGCCGGTGTTGAACTACATCCCGTCGCAGGACGGCGCCAAGGGCCAGGCGATCGCGCCCGCCGCGACGCCCGCCAACGACGAGGAACTGGCCTCGCATCCGCAGGGCTGCACCTGCGCGGTGCACCTCGCCTGGCGGAAGAAGAAGGTGGGAGCGGGCTAGGCCCTTCACCCTCCCCTGGAGGGGGAGGGTCGGAGCGCATGGAGCGCAGCGGAATGCACTCCGGGGTGGGGTGATCCCTCCACGCGGGCACCGCCCGACACGACAGACCTTCACCCCACCTCGGTTCGCATTTCATGCGAACCGATCCTCCCCCTCCAGGGGAGGATAAGACCGCCTCTCTGATACGTTTAATCTCCATGGCGCGCGCCGTAGCCCGGATGCAGCGAAGCGCAATCCGGGATAGACTGCGACCGCACGCTGGCCGCTTCCGGATTTCGCTTGCGCTTCATCCGGGCTGCGGGCCTCGTCGTTTGACGCAGAGAGAAATCCCCCATGCAGTTCTTCTCCTTCTGGCGATCGCTGGCGAGCTTTCGGGTGCGGACCGCGCTCAACCTGAAGGGCGTGCCGGCCGATGTCGTGTTCGTCGACCTCGATGCCGACGCGCATCGCGCTGACGCCTACCGCAAGATCAATCCGCAGATGGCGCTGCCGGCGCTGGTGACCGACGACGGCACCGTGCTGTTCCAGTCGCTCGCGATCATCGACTATCTCGACGAGACCTATCCCGACCCGCCGCTGCTGCCATCCGACGCGCTCGGCCGCGCCCGGGTGCGCGGGCTCGCGCTGATGGTCGCCTGCGAGGGTCATCCGCTGCTGACGCCGCGGGTGCGCCGCTATCTCGACCGCGAGCTCGATTTGCGCGACAGCCAGCAGAACGCCTGGCGGCGGCACTGGACGGTCGAGACGCTGGCGGCGCTCGAGGGCCACCTCGCCGGCCACAAGGCAATCGGCCGGCTCTGCCACGGCGATGCGCCGACCATCGCCGACATCTGCCTGGTCGGCCACGTCACCGCGGCGATCAATCAGCAGATCAGCCTGTCGCCCTGGCCAACCGTGAAGCGAATCCACGAGACCGCGATGGCACTGCCGGCATTCGCCAAGGCCCATCCCTCGGCGCAGCCGGACACGCCGGAGGCGGTGCGGGCGAAGTAGGCGCGCGACGCCGGCTGTTGCGCGCAGTCTCCTCCACGGGTCGTCCCGGCGAAAGCCGGGACCCATAACCACAGGGTTGGGTTGTGAACGGGATCGCGGCCCCAGCGTCGCGCAACAACGAATATTGGGGGTATTGGGTCCTGGTTTCGCCAGGACGACGCGGTGGATGGTTCTCGATTCAAGATATCAAGCAACCGATGTCATCACCCGCGAAAGCGGGTGATCCAGTATTCCAGAGACAGTCGTAATTGAACCGAGAAGCCGCGGCGTACTGGATCGCCCGGTCGAGCCGGGCGATGACAGATGAGGATGAGGGCACAGCTTCGCGTTCTCGCGATACGAATGCTCCGAGCTTTGCTTATCCGCCGGTATCGCTCTCCACATTCCGGGCAATGCGATCGCTGACCGTCCGCGCGATCGCGGCCGGCGCCTCGTCGGGGATCGCAAAGCACGAGCTGGCGTTGATCTCACACAGCACGTAGGTATCGGCACCATCAGCATCGCGCGGGCCGTAGAGGAAGTCCGCATCCCAGATCACCGGCAGTGACGCTTCGTCGATCGCCAGCGTCTCCATCAGCTGCGGAATCCATTCGTCCTCCATCAAACGTCGCAGCGCCTGGAATTGCGGCGCATCGGGGCCGTGCATGATGCGCGGGCCGGGCTGGGCTTGCGGTGAATCCGGGCCTTCTGGAGGCGGCGGGATCAAGGCCTTGATCAACTGGTGCCCAAACCCCGCGACCTTCGGGCCGCTGACATAGCAACGGATCATGCCCTCGGGCAGCCGCGGCTCGAATGGCTGATCGATGATGCAGCCGCCCCAGGCGAAGTATGGCTCGCAGCGCGCCATGAAGGCCTCCAGCGGCAGCTCCTCGGGCTGGCTGCCGCGCAGCGCGTGCAGCACGCGCACCGTCGTGTCCGGCAAGGCTTCCACCTTCCAGACGCCTTGCCCGCCATTTCCGCGGTTCTGCTTGAGGACACGCGGACCGGCCACGCGAAGCCGCGGCGGGAATTCGGCGCGGAAAGCATCGGCCGTGGCGTATCGATGCGTATCGGCGCCCCAGCCGAGGTGACGCGTGCGATGGAGCACCTCCTTGACGCCCATCTTCAAGATGACGTCAGGATGGGCGCTGACCCACGGACGCTTCGCCGCGACCTCGCGCAGCAGCGCGTCGAGCGCCGCCCGCGTCTTGCCCTGGTGGATCGGATCGACCCAGACCAGGACGCCGTCCATGGTCAGCAGCTGGTCGCGGACGAGATCGGCGAATGTCTCGTCATAGACGACGGGCACGGCCTCGATGCCGGCGGCATCGAGCGCTTCGAAGACGCGAACGAAGCGGCTGTTCTGCGGCGTCGCCGCGCGGCGCGCTGCGGCATCTCCACGCCACAGGATCGCGATCCTGGAACGGCGATTTTCGGAACGAAGAAATGTGTGTGGTTCGGTGTCCATATCAAAGCTCCACGACGGTTGATGTCGCGCAGAGCTTGGACCGAAGTCTCACGGGGAGTCTGCTTGTCCCCGTGGGCGTAACTCTAGACGACTTCGCGCAGGTTTCAAGATCGACGTAGGATCACGCCATGATCCCGTGCAGCCCCAGCCAGCCGGTGTAGAGGCCGACCAGCACGATCAGCGCGGCCGACACGTAAGGCGCGCGCTGTGCGAATCGGCTGAAGCCGCCCCAGTGACGCTCGACATGGCGAAGGCTGAGCGCGGCCGCGACTCCGGCGGAGACCATGGTAATGGCGAGCCCGATGCCGAAGCAGAGCACCAGCACGAAGCCGAGGCTGAACTGCTTGAGCTGAAGGCAAAGCAGCAGCACGGTGATCGCCGCCGGGCACGGGATGAGCCCGCCGGTCAGGCCGAACAGGATGATCTGCCACGTCGTGACGGTGCGTCCGGCAAAGCGCTTGCGGATGTCGGCCGCGTGCGCGCGGGCATGCGCATCGTCCGCCTCGCCGAGGTTCATATGCGCATGGTCGTGCTCTTCGAACAGAACTTCCGCGAAGTCTGCCCGCACCGACACGCGTGCCTTGAATTCATGCGGCTCCGGAATTTCATCGATGCTTTCCAGATAGCCGTTCTGCTCGGCGAAGCGAAAATGTTGCTCGCTGCCGTCGGGGCGGATCGTCACGACAACAACCTCGCCGGCCGCCGGCAGCGCCCCGGCCTCACTCCGCAACCGCCAGCGCGGCGGCACGCCGTCCTCGAAGACTTCGAGCGACAGCGGCTGCCCGGCCAGGGTCAATTGGCGCGTTTCGTCGTGATGGTGATGACCATGGTCATGGTCATGATCGTGGTCATGGCGATGATCGTGCTCCGAAGTCTGCTCGCGCCAGGTGCGCCAGGCCATCCAGGCCGCGATCGCGATGATGATCACCGCCGAGGCCAGTTGCAGATAGGCTTCGCTGCGTTCGCCGGACCATTGCTGGCCGAAATGCAGACCCGCCAGCGCGACGAGCCAGACGATCGCGGTGTGCGAGATCGTCGCCGACAGGCCGAGCAGCACCGCCTGCGCCACCGTGCCGCGGATCGCGACGATGAAGGCCGCCATCATCGTCTTGGAGTGGCCGGGCTCGAGACCGTGCAGTGCGCCGAGCAGGATCGCACTGGGGATGAACAGCCATGCATGCGCGCTGCTCTGCTGCAGCAACTGAGACAGATCGGTCATAGGCTTCGTTTCAGGAGAGGCGTTACTTCAAATAGGTACGAACGACGTCGATCAGATCCGCGGCGCCCTGGGCCTTCTCGGGATCCATTTCCCGGGAGGGATCCACGACGTGGTGGCGGATGTGATCCTCGAGCAATTCGGCGGTGAGGCCGTTGATGGCGCCGCGAACCGAGGCCACCAGCATCAACACGTCGGCACAGCCGATCTCGGATTCCAGGGCCCGCTCGACGGCCTCCAACTGACCCTTGATGCGGCGAACCCTGCCGACGAGCTTGGACTTGTGCTTGATGGTGTGCGACATGCGAATAATATAGGGGGGTACCCTATATTGGTCAATATCGCTGTCGGCCCGTTTCGGCGGAATCCGCGACGTCACGGGCTGAAACTCAGCGCTGTGATTGTTCCTGTCATAATTGCTGAATTCTTGGTGATCCGCCGGTCCGGCTGTGCGGTTGACAGCAACGCGTATTGGTCTTCTATTGACGGCACGGGGATGTGCGATCTCCCCGCGAGGCGACATGCCCAAGAATCGCGTCCTGTCACCAAGGGCGCACCATGTCGTCATACACATCGATCTCATCCGAAAAACTGTCTCGTCTCATCGGCACGGCCAAGGCGCCGACGCTCGTCGACGTTCGCATCGATGAAGACTTCACCGCCGATCCGCGCCTGATCCCGGGCGCGATCAGGCGTTCGCATCTCGACGTCCAGGACTGGGCTTCCAGCCTCAGC
>NZ_JASGSR010000048.1:0-56375 GCF_040446015.1 Bradyrhizobium sp. INPA03-11B | reverse complement strand
ATCAGGCCGGCATAGACCACCGTACGTGCACGAACGGGCTTGAAGATTTCTTCCTTGCCCGCGGCGCGGTGCTGGACATTGATGTTGTTGTCGTAACCAATCAGACCGGTCTTGCGGCTGATCTTGGTCATGACAGCGTTGCAGGCATCTATGCACAGGCCGCACTGGATGCAGCCGAGCTGTGCGCCATCGCGGATGTCGATCCCGGTCGGACAAACGGCGACGCACTGGTTGCAATCGATGCAGTCGCCGGCCCTCTCGCCGAGCGCACGGATGTCAAACCCCTTCTTCACCGAGCAGCGCGGCTCGCCGCGATCATATTTGTAGGTGACGTTCAGCGCCCATTCGTCGGTCAGCGCCGCCTGGATCCGCGGCCACGGGCACATGTAGACGCAGACCTGCTCGCGCATGTAGCCAGCCAGCAAATAGGTCGACGCGGTCAGGATCCCGATCCAGACATAGGCGATCGCTGGCGCCTGAGAGGTCGCGAGGTCGCGCACCAACGTTGGCGCATCGTCGAAATAGAGCACCCAGGCGCCGCCGGTCCACCAAGCGATCATCAGCCAGATCACGTGCTTCAACACCCGGCGACCGGCAAGCTTTGCCGTCAGCGGTCCGGCATCAGCTTTCATCTGAGCGCGGCGGTCGCCTTCAACCAGGCGCTCGACCGCGTAGAACAGATCGGTCCAGACCGTCTGGGGGCAGAGATAGCCGCACCAGATCCGGCCACCAAGCGCATTCATCAGGAACAAGGAAAGCGCCGCAAGCACCAGAAGGCCAGTGAAGTAGTAGATCTCCTGCGGCCACAGCTCGATGAAGAAGAAGTAGAAGCGACTGTTGGGAAAATCGATCAGGACGGCCTGATCCGGCGCGCCAAGGCCGCGATTCCAGCGCACGAAAGGCAGCAAGTAGTAGACGCCGAGGCACAGGACCATCAGCCGCCATTTGATCGAGCGGAACCGGCCGGAGATGCTCTGCGGGTATAACTTCCTGCGGGGCGCATAGAGCGGCCCGTCTTCGTCGGTTATGAGGTCATCAGGTGACACGGGCTTGTTCATGGGTTGCTCGAATGAGGCTCTTGCAAGAGCCTACAATCCCGCGCCGGGCACGGGATTGACCTTGATCAACGATCCCGGACCAGACCCGCGGCGGCAGTTACCTGCCACCGCCTAACGAGTGCACGTAGACCGCCAACGCCTTGACGGTGAGCGGGTCCAGACGGCCGACCCAGGCTGGCATGACGCCGGCGCGGCCGTTCGTGATGGTCTCGACCAGCGTCTCCTCGTCGGAGCCATAGAGCCAGATCCTGTCGGTCAGGTTCGGCGCACCGAGTTCCGGGTTGCCCTTGCCGGTGTCACCGTGGCAGCTCGTGCAGTTCTCGGTGAAGATCTTCTTTCCTGCGGCGGCGTCGAACTTCGGCGCGGTGGAGAGGCCGGAGAGCGACCGCACATAATTGGCGACGGTCACGATCTCGTCCTTCTTGAGAATCCCGTCACGACCGAACGCGAGCATCTGCCCTTCGTGCGTCTTTGCGTGTCCCGAGCGTGCGCCGAACTGGATCGTCTGCATGATCTGGTCAAGCGAGCCGCCCCACAGCCAGTCGTCGTCATTCAGGTTCGGATAGCCCTTCGCGCCGGCGCCGCCACTGCCATGGCAGGGTGCGCAATTGTCGGCGAACACGGTCTTGCCGCGCGCACGGGCCAGCGCCAGCAGGGCCGGTTCCTTTTCGATATCGGCAAGCGAAGCGCTGCCGAGCACCGCCATCTTTCCGCCGCGCAGCCTCTCCAGATCGGCGAGGTCGGTGACGACGCTCGCACGGGTCGAATAGTGCAATAGGCCGCTGGTGTAGCTCGAGACCAGCGGCCAGGTCGGGTAGACGACCCAGTAGCCGATCGCCCAGATAATCGTGGCATAGAACGTGAGGATCCACCACCTCGGCAGCGGCGTGTTCAGCTCCTTGATGCCGTCCCACTCATGACCGGTCGTGCTGCGGCCGGATACACCGTCAATCTCGTTGTGCTCCCTCATGTTGGTCAGTCCTCACGCAGCGGCATTCGGGCTGCGGCATCAAACAGGGATTTATTGCGGGGCCAGAGCGCGTAGACGACGATGGCGATGAATATCCCGACGAACACTGGGGTCCAGAACGTGCTGACCAGGCTCGACGCCAGGCTCTCGATTTGAATGATCGCTTTCATCCGCATAACCTCAGCGCAGATTGGCTTTTTCGTTGTAGAGCTTGAAGTCGACGAGCGTGCCGAGCATCTGCAGATAGGCGATCAGCGCGTCGAGCTCGGTCGGATTGCCAGCCTTGCCGTCGAAGTTGCGGACCAAGGCCTTCGGGTAGCGCTTCTGGAACGCATCGGAGCCGGGGTTGTCGGGATCGGTCTGCGCCTTCAGATCGGCGGCCGCGTTGGCGATCTGTTCGTCCGTATAGGGCACGCCGACCGCGCGGCTGGTCCGCAGATGAGCCGCGATGTCGGACGGGTCGATCTCGGTTTTCGCGAGTTCCGGATATCCGGGCATCACCGATTGCGGGACAATCGAGCGCGGATTGATCAGGTGGGTGACGTGCCAGTCATCAGAATACTTGCCGCCGACACGCGCGAGATCGGGTCCGGTGCGTTTGGAGCCCCACTGGAACGGATGGTCATACATGCTCTCCGCAGCGAGCGAATAATGACCGTACCGTTCAACCTCGTCGCGAAGCGGCCGGATCATCTGCGAGTGGCAGAGATAGCAGCCCTCGCGGACATAGATGTTGCGGCCGGCAAGTTCGAGCGGCGTATAGGGCCGCACGCCATCGACCGCCTCGATCGTGCTCTTCAGATAGAACAGCGGCATGATCTCGACGAGCCCGCCAATCGCAATGACGACGAGAATGCCTGCGATCAGGATGATCGAATTCTTCTCAAAGATCTTGTGTCGGTTCCAGAGAGACATTGCGCGACCTATTCGGCAGGCTGGACGGCGCCGGCGCCCTTGGTTTCGCTGGCTTTGCCGGCATTGACCGTCATCCAGAGATTGACGGCCATGATCAGGGCGCCGATCAGGAACAATGCGCCACCGGCCGCACGGATGATGTAGAAAGGGTGCATGGCCTCGACAGACTCGATGAAGGCGTATTCGAGGAAGCCGAGCGAGGTGTAGGCCCGCCACATCAGGCCTTGCAGGATTCCCGACACCCACATCGCGGAAATGTACAGCACGATGCCGATGGTCGAGATCCAGAAGTGCCAGTTGACGAGCTTCAGACTGTAAAGCTGACAATTCCACAGCCAGGGGATCAGGCAGTAGAGCGCGCCGAAGGAGACGAAGCCGACCCAGCCCAGCGCTCCGGAATGCACATGGCCGATGGTCCAGTCAGTGTAGTGGCTCAGCGAATTGACCACCTTGATCGCCATCAACGGGCCTTCGAAGGTTGACATGCCGTAGAAGGCGACCGACACCACCATCATGCGCAGCACAGGGTCGGTACGCAGCTTGTCCCAGGCTCCCGACAGCGTCATCAGGCCGTTGATCATGCCGCCCCAGGACGGCATCCAGAGCATGATCGAGAACGTCATACCGAGCGTCTGCGCCCAATCCGGCAGTGCCGTGTAGTGCAGATGATGCGGGCCGGCCCAAATGTAGAGGAAGATCAGCGCCCAGAAATGGATGATCGAAAGCCGGTAGGAATATACCGGGCGCTCCGCCCGCTTCGGGATGAAGTAGTACATGATCGCCAGGAAGCCTGCGGTCAGGAAGAAGCCGACCGCATTATGCCCGTACCACCACTGGAACATCGCGTCCTGCACGCCGCCCCAGGCGATGTAAGACTTCGAGCCGAGGAAGGAGACCGGCAGCGCGGGGTTGTTGCCGAGATGGAGCACCGCGATCGTGATGATGAACGCCAGATAGAACCAGTTGGCGACGAAGATGTGCGGCTCCTTGCGCTTCACCAGCGTCATCAGGAACACGAGCAGATACGTCACCCAGACGATCGTTAGCCAAAGGTCGGCGTACCACTCCGGTTCGGCGTATTCCTTCGATTGGGTGACGCCCAGCAGATAGCCGGTGCCCGCAATCAGAATGAAGAAGTTGTAACCAACCACCACGAACCAGGGCGCGAGGTCTCCGGCTAGGCGCGTGCGGCAGGTCTTCTGCACGACGTAGAACGAACTTGCGATCAGGACATTGCCGCCGAACGCGAAGATCACGGCAGACGTATGCAGCGGCCGCAACCGGCCGAATGTCGTCCAGGGCAGATCGAAGTTAAGCGCCGGCCACGCCAGCTGCATCGCGATGATCAGACCCACGGTGAAGCCCGCAATACCCCAGAACATCGCCATGGCGGAAGCGAACTTGATCGGTCCAAGATAGTAATTGGGGCGACCACCAATTTCCGCTGCTGGCAATGCGGCCGGGCGGTCCAGGTAACGATTGCCAATCATGACCACGGCACTCAGGCTCGCAGAGCATGCAAGCGCCGCGTGAAACGAGAACGCCGAATCGTGCCCCATCGCCACGCCAAGAAAGCAAACGAAGGCAAGGACCGCGAAAGCCGACATTAAGCCGGCTTCGCCCATCGTCATTGACTTTGAAACGGCAGATGGACTTGTCATGTGGAGGCCTTCTTTGGCTGCGTTGACGTTATGAAAACCACAATTTCGCGGTCAGCCGCTTGATCGGCATCAATTCCTGCGCCATGCCGCTTGGCACCGGCGCCGTGGCCCAGCGCGGTCAGGGTCAATTCGTTCGGACAGTACCTGGCCGGACTGGCTCGCCTTTCCCGCGCCCGGTCAGCGGCACAGCGCCTCTTCTCGCGACAGAGGCGATACACCCTCTGCAGATCGCGCGGCACATCGCTATTGGACGAAGCGAGCGCTTTTTCTGACAAGCTTGCATGCTCAAGGCGCTTGTTCAGCAATTCAGGCGAGCCCCGCCCGCGGGCCAGCGCTCGAAGATCCGACGTGGGAAGATTGAGCTCGTCAGCGATCGTATCGACTTCCCGAGCGGTCAGTAGATCGAATTCGTCTCGGCGAGCGAGAAATGCTCGCAAGCGTGCGACGAGACTCACGAATTGCGCTGAGCTATTGCTATCTTATCGATTTGTCATTTCGCATCCCTTGGGTTTTTCGTAAACCGTGTCGCGGATGCCGTTTGATCTTCGTGAAGGCATGTTGGCGACCACGCCAGGGGGAGCGACACCTAGCACGCCAAGGCTCTATAGCGGGACTTGCGAGCCAGCTTGCAAAATGCCGGTCCGCAACCAGCGACGTAAGCCCTCCGGCTTCGGAGATGGTCGTCCATCCGGGTACGTTCAGCCCGCGCGGCGGCGAGCAGTGCTGCTCACGATACCTGCCTAGCCGCCCCAGGCCGGCGGCAGAGCTGGAGGCATCCGAAGCTCCATCGAATCGGCAAAGATCGTCCAGTCCCGCACGCCTTTTTGCCTGCAGAAGTCGGCCTCCGCCAGTTGCGCGGCCGTTGTGAGCGAGCTGGCATCGACCTTGAACGCCGCCTGACAAGCGCGATGTTCGTGGCCGGTATCGTCGCAAACCGTCTTGATGAAACGGACGTCAAATGATGGCATGGCACCCTCTGGTGGGCTAGTTCGTTGCTTGCGCATATTGTCCAATCCTGGGGCGCCCACTTTGATCTGACGCAACATAGCGCGGTAAATGAGTTACGCTCACGCGGTGTCGCGGCCGATGGTCCAGCCCGCCACCGCGACAGCAAAGCCGACAATCACACAGATTGTGACCAGCGTTGCGATCAAACCAATGTCCGGAGCTTCTGTGGTGATCGCGGCTGCCGCAATGAGCAACGACAGACCGAGCAGCAGCTGCCCGACGCGCGCGATCATTCTGCCCTCTGCTTCGTAGCTTCGGCGGAGGCCAATTTCTCATCTTCGGCAGATTGGATATAGAAGCCGGAATACGTATCGACATAGCAAAGATGGTCGTGCACGCCCTTGACGCCGAAGACGTTCTCCGCGGCGGCGATGGCCGCCTGTCTTGCACGCTCGTCGGTGATGATACCCCGCAAATGTACGATGCCGTTGCGCACCGATACCTGCAGGCCGAGCGGACGCCAGTCCGGAGCCTCGAGCGAACGCACAATACGATCATGGATATGCTGATCGTCCGCCGTAGGATCCGGGATTTCGTGAGCGATTGCAGCGACCGCGCGCAATAGATCCGCATGCGTGACGATACCAACAAGGTGGCCGTCGCGCATCACCGGCACGCGCTTGATCCGCTTCTTTTCCATCAACTCCACCAGGTCCTGCAATGGCGTTTGTTCCGTCACTGTGACCGGGTCGACCGACATGACAGCGCCGACCCTGCGGCCTCTTTCGTGCAGGAACTCTTCAGCCGCCCAGCCCGGACCCATAAGGAATTGCAGCCAACGGGGACGCCGACGTTGGGTGCCGATCTCGGTTCGCCGTAGAAAATCGCTTTCCGAGACAATGCCAAGCAGCTTGCCGCGGCTATCGACCACCGGAAGCCCGCTGATATGATGGTTCATCATGAGCGTCGCTGCGTCGAGAATCGAGGTATCAGTCCCCACGGTGATGACATTTCTCGTCATGATCTGATGCGCGCGCATTTGCCATTTCTCCCTTCGGCTTTTGCAGATTCGCACCACACGACGTCAGCTACCTTGATTTGCCTCAACCTCGGAACCACGTATCGGTTTGACCTGCATCAAGGTACTGCAACCGATTGCAGGCGAGACCGAGACCGATACTTAAGCGCAACGAGATCGGATCGGACATCATTGCGCTCTGCACCTAGCGCCTGCTTCCGCCACGAATCGAGGCCGACGATACTTGGGAGCGGATTGAGCCCGCCCCTTTGATCGCGGCCTGGAGTTGGCCGTCTTCGAGGGTAACGCCATCCACAAACCCCTGCCGTCGTGTTGTCGGCGGCTGGGCGAAGGCGGGAGACCCCAGAGCGCATCCGCGATGCAGCCGACCCATTGGCACGTCTGGGTCAGGTAACGCGGCCTGGCATGCCTTCGCTGAAGTGAGCCGGCACATGCGCAGCGACCGGTGGCTCGGTGCGCCCGAACGGTGTACTGTCGGAGAAATGTGAGGCTCGCCCCGGGGAAGAATGTCCGACCGTATCTGGTACCGCTATGGCACTGCAGCGGCCGCAGCCGCACTTGTCTTTATGTTGCACGCGGCACTGGACCGTTACCTCGAAGACCGAACATTCACGATTATCTACGTTCCGGTCGTGCTCTTTGCCACTTTCGCCGGCGGCCGCGGCCCTGCGCTTCTTGCCACCCTGCTCTGCCTCGGCATCAGCGCCGAATCCCGAGGAAGGGACCTTGTTACCAATCCCGCGAACATGATCGATATCGCATGCTTCGCGATACTTGGCCCCATCCTTGGTTTCATGGGCGACCGGCTGTTGCGGGACTCGAAGCAGGCCGGTGACCGTCAGGCCCATCTGCAGTCGATCCTGGATACAGTGCCCGACGCCATGATTGTGATAGACGATCGCGGCATCATTCGCTCGTTCAGCGCTGCAGCCGAGCGCCTGTTCGGCTGGTCGCCCGACCAGATTGTCGGAAAGAACGTATCGAGCCTGATGCCACAGCCCTATCGCGACGAGCACGACCGGTATCTCGAACGTTATCTGACCACCGGGGAACGTCGCATCATCGGCATCGGCCGAATCGTGGTCGGTGAGCGGAGCGATGGCTCGACCTTCCCGATGGAGCTCGCCGTCGGCGAGGCCAAGGCGCGCGGCGAGCGCTTCTTCACCGGCTTTGTGCGCGATCTCACCGAGCGGCGCGCTCAGGAACGCAGGCTGCAGGAATTGCAATCCGAGCTGGTGCATGTATCGCGATTGACCGCGATGGGCGAGATGGCGTCGTCCATAGCGCATGAGATCAACCAGCCGCTCTCGGCCATCACAAACTACATGCGCGGCGCAAGAACGCTCATGGCGGCAGAGACGCTCGATATCACAAGAATGCGCGACGCCCTTGATCGCGCTGCGGAGCAGGCGCTAAGGGCCGGAGACATCATCAAGCGTCTCCGCCAATTCGTCGCCAAAGGCGAAACACAACCTTCGCTGGAAAGTCCGGTCACGCTGCTCGAAGAAGCGGTCGCGCTCGCGTTGCTCGGTGCCAAGGAGCAAGGTATCCGGGTCGCCATCCGCAGCGACCGGGACATACGTTCGATCATCGTCGACAAGATCCAGATCCAGCAGGTCGTACTGAATCTGGTCCGCAATGCGATCGAGGCAATGGCCAGCACCGCGCGTCGCGAATTGACTGTCGGCGTCACCAAGACCGACAGCGCCGCGATATTTACCATCGCTGACACCGGCCCCGGGATTAGTCCCGCCATCGTCGAGCGCCTGTTCCAACCTTTTGTCACGACAAAGGAACATGGTATGGGCGTCGGTCTGTCGATCTGCCGGACCATCGTCGAATCCCACGGTGGTCACATCAATGCCTTGCCAAATGCGGGCGGCGGCACGATCTTTCAGTTCACCCTTCCCTTTGCGGAGGCCGGAGAAGAGGCATGACTGCGCGACGCACAATCCTCGTGATTGACGATGACCCAGCGATGCGGGATTCGCTCGCCTTCCTGCTCGACGTTAACGGTTTCTGCGTTGCGACGTATGAGACGGCAGCCGATTTCCTTCATCATTTCGCTGAATATAAAGTCGACTGCGTCATATCCGACATCCGCATGCCTGGCATGAGCGGCCTTGAGCTGGTCCGCGAGCTCAAGGCCGACGGCACAGCCTGCCCCGTCATCCTGATGACCGGCCACGGCGACGTCGCGCTTGCGGTGGAAGCGATGAAGGCGGGTGCGGTCGACTTCATCGAAAAGCCCTTCGAGGACGAGGCGCTGCTGCGTGCAATTCGAGGAGCCTTGCAAGCACAGTTAGAAACGCCGGCCGATGGTGCGGCCAGACGCGACGCCGAAGGCCGCCTGGCAGACCTCTCACCACGTGAACGTGACGTTCTGCGGGGGCTGGTGGCCGGCAAGATCAACAAGGTGATTGCCCACGAGCTTGGCATCAGCCCGCGCACGGTCGAGGTCTACCGCGCAAACCTGATGGCCAAGACCAATGTGCGCAGCATGTCGGAGCTGATGCGGATCGCGATCGCTGCCGGGCTCTAGAACTGGCTGAGATCGATTCATTCAGGGTTTCGCGGCAAAATCGCCGGCTCCGGATCCAGATGAGGTGGATCAAAACGGCCGTCGCCGCATGCTGAGTTGATGGAGGAGATCCAGCGGGCTTGCCGGTCCTGGATGAAAACGGCGCACTTGAGGGTATCGCCTCCGAGGGCGACTTTCTACACCACAGCGAGATCGGCACCGGAGGCAGGTGGTCGCCTGGCTTGAGTTCTTCGCCGCATCCGCGGCGCCGCCACGGATGTTGCCCACGAACGCGGCCGTAAGGGTTTGCGTATGCTAAATGATCTCGAAGTACCGTTGGCGCTCAAAGTCGGTGACTCGATGTTGAACGGATTCCCACTCCCAACGGCGGGAGCACGAGAAGGCTTCGACAAACCTATCTCCAAAAAGATCGATGGCCTTTTGAGATCGCGCAAACCGACTTGTCGCCTCTAATAAATGTTGGGGAAGCCGCCCGAAGGAAGGCGCATTTTCCTCGCTTGCATCACCAACAAACGGAGCTGCTAAGTCAGCATCCTCTTCAATTCCCAGAATGCCGGAGCCGAGGGCACACGCGAGGGCGAGATATGGATTCACATCTGCGCCACTCAGTCTGTACTCAAGGTGGTGCGCATCCGGGCCTCCCGGGATGACCCGCACTGCACAGGAGCGATTGTCGATCCCCCAGCTTGGGCAGATTGGAGCCCAATAGCCGGCCACCAGTCTTTTGTAACTATTCACGTTAGGCGCAGCCAGCACACAAAAGTCCGTCATGTGCTTCAGCTGTCCGCCAATGAATTGGCCCATCGTTTCTGAGATATTCCACCTCGTCTCGCTGTCGTAGAACGCATTCTTGCCATCAGACGACATTGAGATGTGAATATGTCCCGACTGACCCGGCCAATTCTCAGACACTTTGGCCATAAACGTGGCCGTCATCCCTCTGGTCTGCGCCCACGATTTTATCATCGACTTAAATATGACGGCTCGATCAGCAGCATCCAGAGCATCACAATGATGCAGCGAAGCCTCAATCACGCCGGGCCCGGTTTCAAGATGGAGCCCACTCAGCGGCATTCTAGCCTTTTCGCACAACGCTAGGATCTCGTCGAACAGCTCTTCGTTCGCAATGATCCGCGTCAGTGAGTAGCCGAATGGCCCAAGCGTCAAAGGGGCCCATTGATCAAAGGGCTTATTATTGACGGTCTCGGCGCTCTCCTTGAAAAGCATAAACTCGAACTCGAACGCAGCAGTACAGCTGTATCCATGGTCAGTTGCTCTTCTTAGGACCTTACGCAGAACACCACGCGGGCAGATGTTCTCATGGGCCCCCGCAAACTCAGCCAGGTAGAGATCCCGCCGATTAGACACGGGACGACCGGTGCGCGATAGAATGCGCAGGTCTGCATCTCCGAACGCTGATGGCGGCTTCTTGGTAAAACTCGCTGGTATCACCCGGTCCGAACAATCCCAGGCAAGCACGGCTTCAGAGAATCTGACGATTTTGTCTCCATTCGAAAGATCCTCAGCCACGACATGCTTCCCTCGAAGGACGCCGTCAAAGTCGCACACTCCAGCCACCGCCACGCGAGCCGCATTCACGCCAGTCATCCCGATTTCGCTTGGCATTTAGGTCTGACCCAGGCTCGCCAGATCGAATACCTGGTCCATCCGCATTGCGCGCAACTTGCGATAGTCACTCTCAAGCTGGGTCAAGTCGTTGTTCACGAGGTACACGATCCCCGGTGTGGACGCCAAATCGGTCGTCGGAACCAGGTTTTGACCCACTGGAACGAATGCAATTGCATCCGCGAAACTTGACAGCTTACGGATTGTTTCGAGCCCCGGATAACCGCCGACAAGACCGCCTACGTCAGAGATCAGCGAGACGCACAGCGCGTGAGCCCGCCGGCTGTACGGGCCGCGCTGCCTCATATATGCAAGAAAGCCAGCGGGATCTGCGTAGCGCCAAGCCGTTAGGGTCATGTGATTGTGACCCAACGCCATCGTCCGGGCTTTTCGAGACATTGTTCCTTGAAGCCTCGCTCCGAAATCCACCAGCACTGGCCCCGCGTGGTCGACGATGATCTCGGCATGAGCGGGTCCATTGACAATTTCCAGCGCCTGCAACGAACGCATCAAATAGTCGGACAGTTGTTCCACGACGGGGTCCTTGCCATCGAGCAAGCGCTCGAGTGAGCAGACCGATGCCGCGCCCTTTATGGGAACGGTGTCATAGGTCCAAACCTCCGTGATGAACGTTTCCCCGTCGACCGAGACAGCATTCACCGTGTATTGTTGACCGCTTATCTTCTCCTGCCCAAGAGCAAAACGATTCAACGCGCCGACACGATTTGTCTTTCCGACAATGGCACTCGTAGCCCGCTGCACATCAGCATCAGTCGAGCAGAAGAACACATCCTCCGTACCGGTGCTGTTCAGCGGCTTGATTACGATTTCGTCGAAGCTTGATTGACGCATCCAGCTTGTGACGTCTTCCGCACAATTCGATACCACCTGCCTGATCGATCGCACCCCTGCGGAGGACAACGCTTCAGATAAACGCGATTTGTCACGTCTTGCAGCTGACCGGGTGGTTCCATTCGAAGGTAAGCCGAGCCGCTCAGACAAGGAATCCGCTAGCTCAACTCCGGTCTCGCATCCGGCTATAATGAACTCCACTTCTCGGCATCGAAGCGCCTCCAGGTGATATTCGACGAGCTCCTCCTCAGTCATGCGCTCGTTCGGACGAATGACTTCATCATATAAGGTAGCGTCGAAATGCGAGCAAAAGACCGGCGGCACCTCCGCAGCCGACATCAAATGTACCGTTCCAATTCCGTAGCAACTGAACTCCTCCGGCAGGTAGCGGCCTGTCGAGTACGCATCGACTATTGCACAATGTCGTTTGTTCATCTGGACCTCCGATACTGGACGAAAATGGCGCAAAGGGCGACAGCCGTAATGAGGACATTTCCAATGAACGTATATAAAGAAGGCACGATACGAGCATCGCAATACTGAAACAGAAACGAAACGATCGGAGCCGTGGACAAGACCATGTTCACCGTCATTGGTTCTACGCGGCGGATGCCCTCCTGAATCAGAAGCAAAGGTACAATGATCGTCGACAATGCAACGATCGCGATCGCACACCAACGCTGCGAGATCTCAAGGACGATGGAGGAGCGATCGACAAAAAGCAGCAGCAACAAGATCGTCCCGTAGAACCGATGAGCCAGCACTTGTCGACCCGACAATCCACGGTCGAACAGCAATTTCACGAGGACATTGGTAAGGGCAAGCGATAGACCGGCCACGATGGCTACAAAGATACCGAAGGATGATCGATGCCCCCATTCGACGCCGGCGTTGCCGCTTGCCGAGATCCAGATCATGTACCCCCCGATGAGCGCAACCAAACCGCTTACGGCAATATCCGATTTCGGGGGAAGGCCCTGTTTTCTGATTAGTGTGTTCAGCCACACTGTCGCACACGGTCCTAATGCCACCATGAAAGTGACGACGATTGCGGGTTCGGCGTATTTCAGTCCGATGAATAACCCAACCCAGCTAATTGTGGTAACGACATTGAGCGACGCGAGGACTATGAGCGACGACTTCGTGATCCTTGTTCGACCGCTTTCGCGCCAAGCCAAAAGGTTGAACGTCAGGCATACCAGGGCAAAGGACAGCAGGAGAGTGCTGTAAATATCGGCCTGCTGAAAGTACGATGCCGCATAGACGTCACCTGCTGCGCTAACGATGACATAGAGGACGACAAAGAGAACTCCCACGGCGAAGCGATGCGTCACTGTCTGTTCTGCCTGTACGCACGTGGAATAGGGAGAAACGAGAGCCGTTCTCGAACCGGGTTCGAGAGACTCCTTTTCGACTTGCAAGGAGGACATTTCACTTGGAGTTTCACAATACCCCTACCGCTTATTTCTCTGGCAGTACGCGACACAAGCCTCTCCGAATGCTTTGAAGAGTCGCTTGCTCAAAAGATCGGTAGCCACGTGCCACTCCGGATGCCATTGCACACCGATCTGCAGGGTCGGCGCGCCAACTACGGAAGCTGCTTCGACCAGGCCGTCGGACGTCCATGCCTCCGGCATGAGCGGAGCGGCAAGTTTTTCTATGCCTTGGTTATGCAACGAGTTGACTTGCGCTTCGGTCGCACCCGCTATCGGGAAGAGCACGCCATCGGACCGTATTGTTACGCTGTGCGTCACATCGTACTGACGATCCCTTGGGAGACATGGCTTCTCAGCATGCATCGCTCCACTTTCCAGCCTCCATTCCGACAGCGACGCATGAAGCGTGCCGCCGAAATAGACGTTAAGCTCCTGGAGGCCCCGGCAAATGCCCAATATGGGCATCCCGAATGCGACGGCCGTCCCAATGGCTGTCGCGGACAACCTGTCCCTTGGACGGTCGCGGATGCCAGCTTCAACATCCTGCTGGCTCGTCCGTGTAGAGGAAGCAGCCGACCTTAAGATGGCCGGATCAATATTCGATTCATCTCCTGTCAGCACCAGACCGTCCAGCCTGGGCATGATTGGCAGAACGCTATCGTCCCCCGCATCATCAGCATCGATGGTCGGAAGTATCACGCTCGTTACCCCGGCGTAACGAACGAGGGCTTGCACGTATTTGCGCCGCAACCAATCGCGGTGCACGCCATCAGCCAATAGACGGTTTGAGGTGATGCCGACCACGGCCCGGACCGATCCTGCCTGTTGCGAAATCAAGCCAGTTTCTCCCGCGCATTTGCGCCGGCGATAGACTGCTCATACAAGCGTCTATTTCGCTCCTTCAACTGGGTGATTACGCTGGGTTGTCCTTGAGGCCCTTTGACGAAGAGGCCTCCCCAAGTCGAGGCAACACTTGCGTACTGAGGATCCTGCATTCGAATTTTCTGAGCTTTGCGCAAGAGCCAGAAAGGGATGCCGGGCGACAGATGATGCTCAAGGTGGTACTCATCCAAGTTCTGCCCAAAGATCGCTCTCTCCAGAACATTCCCCTTTCTGTTGCGGGTTAGATAGACGTTCTTGGTTTCGGTCTCGCACATAGGTGAGTGTTCGGCGAGCTCGATAAACCAGCCGAGGACCTGAAACGTGGTGAGATAGGGCACAATCCAGAACAGGATGACGAGGTGCAGGATACCAAGAAAATATGATCCACCCAGTATGACGAACCAGAAGAGGTAGAAGCCATACCTGTCGACAAGTATGCCCGCCCGATCCTGGTCCTCGCTGGCTGTTATCGAAAACCGATTCGTCCAAAGATACTTCAGATAGGCGACCGTCGCGCCACCCAGTATCGGCTTCCAGATTATATTGAAGGCGTACCGCCCCGGAGGCTGGACGTCGTAAACACCGCTGGCCAAAAAGAACTTTAGATCAGGATCCTTCTCCGGGTCGCCGAGAAACGGATGATGCAGATAGACGTGTGAGATCCGGTATGCCCAATGGCGCTGGAACAGGGGATAGGCCGCGAACAGAATCCCCAGGGCGTAATTCCAGGTGGTGTTTCTCGCCAGGGTGCGATGGGCCGAATCGTGGGAGATTGTCGTCAATCCTCGTTGATAGGCGCCGATCAGTAGAACAGCGAGCGGATAGAGCCACCACGAGACAGAGATCGTCGCGACCACGCAGATTGCGATTACGGCGTAATCTTTTGCGATATAAGCAGCTCCCGTTATGTTATCCGGCCTCAGTTCGGAGAGCTGCTTGTTGATCTCACGACTGAATTGAACCGCTTCACAACGTGACGACCTCAGCTTCCAAGCATCTGCCTGTTTCATGAGAACCCCTTCCTGACGGCTTTCAGGTTGTCAGATTGCGGAAAGTGCCTTGTCCAAATCCTTGATGATGTCGTTGACATCTTCGATGCCGACACAAAGCCGGATCGAGCCACCAAATATACCGGCGGCTTCGCGCTTTTCCCGTGGGACGGTGGTGTGGGTCGTCGAAACAGGGTGTGTCACGAGCGTGCGGGCATCCCCCACGTTTGAAACGTGATACATCAAGTCGACGTTCTGGATGAACTTGCGTCCGGCCTGTTCGTTCTCTACCTCGAACATGACCATCGCCCCGTGCCCGTACTCGGCGTTGAGTGTCTGATCGATGGTTTCTCGATCAGCCCCTTCAAATAGGCCTGGGTAGAAGACACGGCGCACTTTTGGATGTTCGTTAAGAACGCTCGCTACGATCTTTGCGTTTGCGCAATGCTGCTTCATGCGAAGATGCAGTGTTTCAAGCCCTTGGATCAGTTGAAAGCTTGCAAAGGGGGCGATGGCCGCACCGGTATCCCGCAGCCAAGTCATCCGAGCTTTTAAGAGAAACTCGCTCTGAGCAAGATCGTCGATATCCTGCAACGCGTTGCGCCAGATGATGCCACCGTGGGCATCGTCCGGGTTGTTGAACAGTGGAAAGCGTGAGCTTCCCGTATAATTGAATGCGCCGTTGTCAACGATTAGTCCGCCTAGGGTCGTGCCATGGCCACAGATGTATTTGGTCGCGGAGTACGTCGTGATCGCGGCACCGAGCGCTGACGGACGGCAAACGAGCGGGGTTGTCGTATTGTCTACGACCAGGGGCACGCCGTGCTTTCTGCCGATTTCCGCCAGCTGCTTGACGGGAAGCGGAATCAGACAAGGATTCGAGACCACCTCTCCGAACAGGCATATTGTGCGATCATCAATGGCTTGCTCGAAGGTCTCTGGGCGTCGAGGGTCTGCGGTCCTAACAGTGATACCGAGACGCCTCAGTGTATTGTGGAGCAGGTTCCACGTATTGCCATATAGATACGGAGAAGCGACGACATTGTCGCCAACTTCGCCGCTCGATAAGTTGACGATCGCAAGGAACGTCGCCGCTTGGCCCGATGCAACAGCGAGCGAGTCGCTTCCCATGTCGACAGCAGCATACCTTCTTTCCAGCGCGCGGGTCGTCGGATTGATAATCCGAGTATAGGTGAAACCATCGGCCTTTACGTTGTAGACGTCAGCAATATGGTTGAGATCACCGTCGAGTTCGTAAGCCGTGTTCTGGTAGATCGGCACCGCCACAGCCTTCGTTGTGGGGTCGCGCCGATATCCCGCGTGCAGAACAGCAGTTTCGGTGGAAAATGGGAGCCGCGAGGCGGTCGCGATTGGCTGCGACGGGGCGGCACGACCTTCGCAAGTCTCTCGGGTTGACGTCCGTCCCGCAATCCCGGTCCGGCCAGACCGAAAATATGTGCGAAAGGCGCACCCCAACTGCTCGATCCAACTGGATTGAATTTCTCCAATACAGCCAATCCGAAAACTCCGGGTCGGAAGATGGAGCTTCGAGTAGACGTAAAGATTATGGGCTGCCAAGTGACAATATAGCCGATCGAAGGCGACTTGATCCGAAATCCCGGCCGGTGCAGCAAACGCCACGCATATTGGAGACTGCAAGTTCGCTGGGAGAAGCGGGGCCGTCACACCCTCGAGTTCCTTGATGACGCGGTCTTTTATCTTTTCATACCTACGGCGCCTAACGTCGATGCCTTCGTCTCCCAAAATCTCGAGCGCCTTTGTGGCTGCCTGAACGATATGTGTGGGAGGAGTCGATCGCCATTCACCTGTGCGCTCGAGCGAGCGCCATTGATCTCTAACATCGAGCACAAATGATCTTGGTTCTTGAACCGCATTCTCCAGCAGTTCGTGCGACGCAAGGACATAAGCGAGCCCTGGGGGGCCTTCTATGCACTTGTTGCTCGACGTGACCAAGACGTCTGGTCCGCCACGACTTAGGTCGATGTGGATGGCACCGAACGAACTCATTCCGTCGACGATGGTCTTTACCCCTCGCTGCCTTGCGCCGTCCACGATTGGCGCGAGCGGATTGACGATTCCTGTCGTGGTCTCGCAATGGACAAAGCATAAGTGAGTGATGCATGGATCTTGGCTCAGACACTCGGAAATTTCCTGAGGGTCCAAGGCCTCGGTGGCCCGCTTGACGAGCTGAACCGCTTGAACACCCCATAGCCGGAGAATCTTGAGTATGCGCTCACCATAGATTCCGTTTATGCAAACGAGCGGCCGGTCGCCCTGAGACACAAATGACGAGAGAGCGGCTTCCATTGCAAAGGAGCCACCTCCCTGGATAGGAACAACCGAGTAGCCTTTTGGATTTCCCGACAGATTGAGCATCAACCGCCTCATACGGGCGGTCACTTCCTTGAACTCCAAATCACGCGATGCGAGATCAAACTGCATCTGCGTTTTAACCGCCGACGTGAGTGCAATTGGACCAGGCGTCAACAAAGAACGCTGCCTTGTCACCCCATTCTCCCCTATAGTAGCATCCATTCGCGAATCTGGTGCATGGCCGCGCGAGGCGTCTGGCTCCTCCTGGCACTTGACGTCGAGATCCTTGAGGCGATCTGCGCCTCGGAGATCATGACGGATGCACAGGTTAAGACGGCGCCACCATCTCGCCTCGCAAGCGAGACAAGTCAGCCAATCTGCATAGGTCTGGCCGCTGCCATTCAGTCAAATGTGGAAGTTCGCCAACGGTCTCCGCCGGACCATCGCGTGAGGATACTGAGCCAGCTAGCGAACCGACAACGGCCGCTGCCGACTGCGCTCATCTTACAAGAGCCTAAGAGTTGGGACATTCGCACTCTTTTGTCACTCGTTGACCGGCTATATTTGAGATCGTACAACTTGACGCCACGTGCGATTCAACCCCTTTCAGAGCTCGTCGGGCGAATATTTCCGAATTTGCATTGTGACGTGCAGGCGTGCGCTGCCTTCGTCCACGCCTGTCCTTGCCAAAGTCGACCAGCATGACATCGTTGCGCTTAAACGAAGCGGCGTTGGCATGTTTGTCCAGTCGGGTTTGAAGGCAATCTGCGGCAATCTGCGGCACTCTGCGATTGCTGGGCCGTTTTGTGGCGATCATTTCAGGGCGGTAGCGCTGGCGGAGCACGGAAGACGTGCAGCTGTTTTTCTTCGCGATGCAAGGCGCAGGGCACGCGCCGATGGAAAAACAATGGTCGCGACCTATGCCATGCCGGGCCGCCGCGGACTTGCCCTCCGATGTCCTCTAAAGGCCAGAGGTTCAACCCCAGGGACCAGTCAGGAGGGCATCCGAACCGCCTGAATTCACCCGGGCTCGGCTCCAGCCACCGATGGTTGGCGGAAAGCGTTGCAGCCATTGGCAGCCTTGGAGCTGCGCAGCGGATCGAGAGCACGCTCTCGATGCCCTCGCCCGGCGCCGGCACCTCGCCGATCGTGCCGAATCGAGCCGCTTCATCGAGAAGGCCACTCGGACGTCGCGGTGTGCCGACTCGCCTCTTGCCGGGACGCACGGGATCGAAACCGTTAGCGATGCACCCCGGCGATGGGCTCCGCCCCATCCATTACACAAGCGATCGATGCCAGCCAGATATCAGTCGGTATGTCGTCATCGGGACGGCAGCAGCAACGCGGGTGGAAACGCAGCGTATCTTCGCGCAAAATAGAAATGCCACGATTGCACAAATGGCGCTCGGCGAGTGTCCGGGCAAACGGCCGCGACATCGTGAAGAGCCGCCTGGCGGTCTCCGGCCAAGTGTCTGTCTTTCAACCTTGGGCGATGGCTCGAGACGCGCGCCAGGCAGCCCGCGAAAGCGCGGTGCCTCGTCTGCCACATCACACAATCAATAAGTCCACGGCCTTCGCGGATGGCGTCGAGCAAGTCGCCTACTCGCGAGTTGCGGCATCAATCCACTTCCTGGCCGATCCTTTGGGCGCCCCTTTAATCGGAGAAACATCGAGCGACCCAGTGCGTTGCGCACGAGACCGTGCGCCAGCTCGGCAGTCTCGCGTGGCATCACGCGACCTCTCGTTTACTGGCGTTCTCCACCGGATAACCCCGCGGCACCATGGCGGGGCGCTTTTGCTTCACGCTCGATAGCCCTCCGCGCTGCGGCAGTCGCCTGGTGGAGTTCGCTCCGATGCTCGCTGCGAGTTGCTGGATCGAGAAGCGCGCCATGTGACGGACCTTGCACTGGCTCAGCACCAGTTGCTGGAGAGTATAGTAGCCAACGGCGGCAAGTTGATCTTCTGGTCGGCCTTTGTAATTTCGCTCTCCACGACGGGCGACCAGGAGCCTCTCTCAGCCTAGGCGCGCTCCTCGCTGACGACGATTCCTGCGCCTCGATCGGATGTTTCGATAGTGCAGGTCTCGTCGATGTGTGCCCAATGGCCGCCGCGGCGCTCCATGCAGCTCCGCATGTCACGCATCCCCGCGCATAGAGCGCGTCTAGATTTCCCGTCGCTGCACCTAGGGTGGCCCGTTCGTCCGAAGCGTACCAAGTATTCGACCGCTTTCCTCGGATGCGATTGTCCACATTCTTGATTCGCGCTAAGGGGAAACACCAAGGATGGAAACCCTGACACGCGATGCCGCCAGATTTGTCCAGTCCAGCAAGAGCGGTGGGTAGTAGTTTTGCCGACGGGCAGGAGATGGTCTGCCGTTTCACCTGGGAGATCAGATCCATCAATGCGCGTTTGGAGGAACTTCGCCAATTCCGGGCCAATATGCTTGGCATTACTGGGCCACAATGGATGATCTTGACGGCCTTGGCGGATTTAAACAGGGAAGACGGAGCTCCGGTCAATGTGGTGTCAAAGTTGATGCAGGTCGACGCTTCATTCGTGACGACCCAATCAAAGCTGCTGGAGAAAAAGGGATTGCTGCGGCGCAGATCCTCCACAAGCGATGCTCGGGTCGTACAATTGTCGCTAACGGACAAGACTTACAAGCTTCTCACGACCGTCGCTACAAAACTGGAAGCATTGGATGAGTTCGTTTTTGGCGAGTTCGGTATTCCGGAATCCCTCGAGCTAGTTAGCAAGCTAGCTGCAGTCAGGCATCGCCTGGAGAGCGCTTGCTTGAAAGTCGCTCTGGAATTCTGAGGATCAAGGCACGATCCTCGGAAATGACGCTGGGCTGCGGCGATGTCTGATCTGCCAATCTTCGAAGTTTTATTGAAGCAGCGTGGGCGAAGGTGGTTGTGGTCGGTATGCGCGACCGACGGCACCGTGGTTATGACGGGCTCAGGAAGTAGCCGATCTGCCGCCAGCTATGGAGCCAACAGGGCGCTTTTTCTGTTGCTGCTGAGTGCGCCATATCGCTCGGGACTTTCGACTGGAACGAGCCTGAGCTAACCGGCAGGCTCGTTTCAGCGCTCGCTTTCACCCAAGCTCTAAAGCTATCACGATCTGCGGCGAATGACCTGCTCGTAAGTCCTTCCCGTCTGGAGGACCGCGGGATGGCCAGCGTTCGGCACTTGTCAGAGGGTCACCACGCCCAGCACGTCGGCCGGGTCCCTTCGAACAGGGCAAGCAGATCGGCTCATTGTAAGATAAGAGCCGACGCCAAATCTGCATCGACATTCCCATAACACGGCCTGTTCACGATAGAGGGCTGTTTCGTCGATAGAGAACGTCGACGCGTCGCGACGCTTCGGGCCTCAAGAACGTGTACAGCGGGTTCGGCATACGCACCGTTGAGCGACCGGCGAGACAGACGATTCTCGGCGCGACTGAAGGGGCGGTACGATAACCGCGCCATACCGCTCCATATCCGAGCGGATCAGAGTCGCTGGTCGTGGACCATTTCACCGGCAATCGGCAAAGCTGAACGCAGCGATCAAGGGCGGCCTGTCAGCCGCCCTACTCTGCCAGCTTCGGTGCCGCTTTAGTAAGCTATCGCTGATGACCGAGTCCGATCCCGAGATGTAAGGCCTTCTGACGCAGCGCACCGATAGTGCGTTTGGTCATTTTTGATATTTTTATGACCGGAGTCCGGGATTTCGAATGGGCCTTGAGCTCTTTGATATCTTCTTTGGTCCACTCGCGCCGCTTGATGCGTTTCTTCGTTACTTTCTTCACCCTGAATGCTCCTTGTGAGAGGCGGCTTGTAACACAGTTTTTTCGCAGCGACGACCGTTAAAAGTGCCACTCACAGGAACTCGCACAGACGTACAAGTTCGGTGACGTGTTCAGAAACAGACTCCAACTACTCATCGCGGCTGTGCACTTGAGTAAGTGACTCTGGCCGGCCGCGCTATAAGTTCTCGAACGTAATAATTGAGCGTACTATCGACAATCATACGTGAGTACGGCGAGGCTTGCCGTTGAGCGAGGGCCGCTTTCGGCGAGCCTGTGTGACGCTTGAAAAATTGATCCGAACGTCGTGACTCATATTCGTTCTAACCCTATCCAAAGGATATTTGCTCGACCCTAAACCCACCGCCGAGATTGGCGTAATTGGAAGAGACGATAGCAAATCACGGTAGAATCAGATGAGACCGGTCCAACCGCACTACCGTTTCGTACCGGGGCGGCTGCGCCATGAGCGATAGACTCGGCCTATGTATCCAGGAAGCGGCACATGTTTCTAGACTTTGCAGATGATTGGATTGCAAATATATATCAGATAATCAATGCATCTTTGTTTGACATATTTTCCGTATGGCGGACTGACCACGTCCACCATGCAAAAGCTGGCGAAATACGACACATCACTGCCATGGCAGCTCGCATTTGAGCAACGATTGGAAAGAGAACACTCGCGCCAACGTAAATCGGGCGAAACCGTAAGCGAGAAGTTGCAGTATCGACGATAATCTGCTCAACGGTCTACGATGGAGCGGATCTCTGCGAGGTTACGAGTAGAGCTTACGCGCTTCTTGACGGAGCCATTGCATCGCGAATTATGCAGGCGCCTCGTTGAGTGACGTCAATCGCGCTCAGCGATGCGACGTGCAATGCTTAGCCTCACCGATCCCACGTGACTTGCCACATCGTCGAACATTCACCTCCTTATTTCGCCAGCTACTGCTTTGGACGGTGAGATTCTTTTGTGTCCCCTTCGACTGCGCGATCTGACTTGCGGTGATCAATAACGAGCGGAATTGTGTCGGCTTTTCCTCCGCCATGGCGACGTGTTGCTCGATGCCGTGACTATGGAGCCGGTTGTGCTGTCATAACGCGCTGACGCTACGGACAACCTGAACGAGCTCCAGATGAACCGTTGGCGACCGGGCGACCGTAGCGGCTTGCTACCATCAAGACAGGCCGATCATTCGTCGGACCCGTCCCGCGTCGCCTAAACCGCAGCGGCGCGCCGACCGGACGTTCGCGTTGGCGCTCGCCGGGGAAGCGATGACGATCGGGTCCGCGGTCGCACTGGTTTATTTTCAAAATTTGGATCGAAATTGACCGTGTCCGGGCTCGTCGGCGGCGACGGCACGGCACGGCCGCGATCGTCATCTTGGCCGCTCTTCAGTGACCATAGAATGCCGGGTAGCCCGATGAATCCAGCGCAATTTCAAGCGGAGGCAAGATGGACTAGGACTTCTATCGGACTGCCTCGCTTCTTGGCGCTCGCAGCCCATTGAACATGAAAGCGCGCCGAACTGGACCGTCTGTAGGATCTGGCCGAGCGGGCCGATCGAGGCGAATCTGCCCCAATCGAGGTCGCAATTCGGTCGGTCCGTTGATCTACGCCTTCGAGTGGCGTGGTAGCGGTTGAGGATCACGGAGGCCGCGGGCTGCGCCGTTGCCAGCGACGCGTGAATGAGCGGCATCAATCGAGGAGGCGCTGTGCGTGGCTGGCGGCTTCACGGTTGAGCGCACGCAGCGTTTGTTCGTTCGGACACCATTTTGGAGGGCTTGCATGCTTCTCTTGTTTGAGCTCAGCGGCACAGCGGAGTTTGGACTGACACAGGCCGCACACCCGCTGCAGATCGTGTAATACGTCGCCATGGTGAGCGGCGAAAGCTTGCTCCGAGAGCCCCGCAAGTGCGAGGCGCTTACTTAAAAGCTCGGGGACTCCAGGACGTTGCGCCAATGCTCGAAACTCGGACGTGGAGAGCCTGAGCTCACGCGCGATTGCGTCGATATCC
This sequence comes from Bradyrhizobium sp. INPA03-11B, assembly GCF_040446015.1. Classification (NCBI taxonomy): domain Bacteria; kingdom Pseudomonadati; phylum Pseudomonadota; class Alphaproteobacteria; order Hyphomicrobiales; family Nitrobacteraceae; genus Bradyrhizobium; species Bradyrhizobium sp. INPA03-11B. The sequence goes on along the minus strand of NZ_JASGSR010000048.1, from coordinate 33,310 downwards.
TGACGGCTCAAACAAGCCAGCTCGGACTGTCGAGACAGAATCGTCCGTAACCGGCTGATCAGATTTCCGAAGAGCCAAAAACTACCACTGTGTTCGGGTCGAGTATCCATGTATCATATCCATCTGGCCACCCTTAGCTCAGAGAGACAGGTCGGCTTTTGACGTACATCAAATAGGACCGGCGCTGCGATGAGCCTGAAGGCCACGGCTTCAGCGCCAAGACTGGTTGCTGCGGCCAGCGCCGGCGACAATCCGAGACAGCCAGCCGCCCCCGCGCCGCGCAACGATCGCAACGCAACAGGCCGTTTTAGACGCGCGTCGGCTTTTTTGACCAGCATCAATACGTCGGTTGCGGCCTGCCGATAGAGATCACCTTCCCAGTCAAGGTCAGGTACATGGCAGACAGAAAAACTTGGCGCCCCATCATCTTTTCGTGCCCAAATACGGGCAATCGGGTCCAAGGCCTTCTGCCGGACGAAACCCCCGAGCTTGGAACCGACGACCTGCACCCTGTAACGTGCGCCGCCTGCGACGGAGTCCACTTCATCAACCTGCGGACAGGCGCGATGATCGGGGAGCGCCGTTAGGCCCGATTGACGTGTGGCCGCCGCCCCTTCTGGAACTCGCTTCGGTAATGCGAAGCTCTGGAACGCGCTCAGTGGAGGCAAATCAGTCAACCAATAAGCGCCTCACGATAATAGCGTTAAGAAGACTCCAACCAACGGAGGATGTTCGACATGACAGCAATAGCCAGCGCGAGCGCCGGGGCGGAAACTGCAGTCAAGGCAGCGTCGGAGAAGATAACCGACAGGGACTTAAGCTGGTCGGGATCGATCTGACTGAAGCTTGGCAGTTATTCCGCAGCCATGATCTGGGCTGCAGAGTAGATCCTGCCCCCGCACAGCAATGGCGTCACGGCGGGCGGCAACCGGCAGACCACTTGCGCGATCGAGACCGCGGGCAGATTGGACGCCGAACCTGCTCGCGCGGCAGACCGGCGATCTCGTCAGGCCTGTTCAAAGGGATGCGTGAACTTGTCAATCTGCAACTATGAACAGCATTCCGGAGCTAACGATCGGATTACCTGGGAACGGATCGAAACCGCCCCCTTTAATCGCGACGTGGAAATTGCCGTGATCGAGGGCAGCACCATTCACCGGTTGGTCTTCCCCTGCCGCCGCATCTTCGGCGGCTGGATCAGGGCGAAGACCGGAGAACGCGTTGCCGTACGGCCCACCCATTGGCGCGTCTGGCCCAGATAGTACCGGCTCTCCTGTATTGTGTTGCCATCGATACTGCTTGGTACCAGCCCTGACATCATCGATCTCTTCTTTCAGCCCTTTGCCACGACGAAAGAGCGCGGCATGAGTGTCGGGCTATCGATCTGCCGGACGATCGTCGAATCGCATGGCGGTCACATCGTCGCGCTGAAAAATCCGTGGCGGCACGCTCACACTGCCGTTTGCAGAGGTTGGAGAAGAGGTCTGACTGAAAGACGCATCTTTCTTGTGATCGATGACGGCATCCCATGAGATATTCGCATGCCAGGAATGAGCGGGCAGGAAACGGTCCGCAAACTAAGGCCGTTGCTATCGCCTGTCCGGTCATCCTGATGACCAAGCTATGGCCACCTAGCACTCGCGGTTGAAGCGATGAAGGCGGGCGCAGCCGACTTCATCGAAAAGCCTATTCGAGGACCAGGTGCAGCTGCGCAATCGATGGCGCCTTGGAAGGCGGCCGCCGAAGCCCGCCGATGACGCGGCGAAGTTCCAGGCTGAAGCCCGCCTCCCTAACCTCTCGCCGCGCGAGCGCGACGTCCTGCGGGGGTTACCGGCGGGCAAGATCACAACGTGATAGGCAACGACCTTGGCATCAGCCCCCGCAAGGTCGAGGTGCACGAGGGAGGCTCATAGCCAGCCCGACTCCGCAGCATGACCGAGTTGATGAGGAGCGCGATCGCCGCTCAGCTTAAGCGTATCGCGAGCCGGCGAATAACTGGCTTATCCCGGCTGCGCTGTCTAGACGAAGATACTTGCCTGTGAGCGCGCCACTCTGGTCGAAAGCGGTATTCTACGAGGGGCTTTTGACTCACATCAACGACGAGGTGGAGCGCACAGCTAGCATTGACGCCGCCCAGCCGGAAAACACTAGGTTAAAGCGCTCAGGAGTTTTCGATGAACCGCGCTGCTTTCAAGCCGCTCCAAAACACGTCGTTGCCGCACTCGTTCAGGTACATCCGGCTCGAACGCGCGCGCGATCCCGATCATCCCGAGGGCTCCTCGGCTATCGCCTATGTCATGGTCGCCCCGCTGGACACCGTGTCTCGGATCGACGTCCAAGTCTGGAAGACCAATCGGGATGCCTGCCGCATCGTCCGTCAACGCCCCGATCAAGCGGATCAGCTTGGTCATCTGGTGCGAGGTCCGGGCGGCGGCTGGCATTTTCACTACGACGTGACAGGCATCACGGAAGACGAAGCAGGATATCACCTTGGCGATGAACGCTTCCGGCTCGGCGAATATGTTTCCGTCCGCGAGGCGGATGGCACGCATCCTTATCGTGTCGTCGCCGTCGCGCCGCTTTGATTCGGCCCGGGCCGGGTCACGATGTACGCTGCACTGGGACGCCCAGCGACGACGGGCGTGAATTGCTACCAATAGCGCGATGCTTCGAGGCGAAAATACCCGATCTAGGCCAGACTCAGACATTGCATGGTCTCGCAGGAGGGCGACGGAGGCGCCTGCTGCTTTGTGTAGCGCGCCAGGGCCCGTAAGATGTGTTTGCGACCGACACTACCAGCAAGTGGTAACACAAGACCAAATTCGAGAAGCGTCTATCACGCCAACGACAAATGCCCGAGGGCAACAACATCGAACGGCAATATCTCGCCTCCGGCACTGACGGGCGACCGCGCTGCGACACTGCAGCCGCCTAGCCCAACTCACCGGCCGCCGTGTGGTGCGGAAAATTACCTCCCACCAGGGCCCTTCTAGCTGGCCATCAAGGACACCGTAAAGCGGCGGCCTTCTTAAATGGAAACCGGGGTCGATTGCCTCGCCGCACTCAGGCAACCTGCTTAGTCTTGTCTTGGTTGGTCAATCGAGGTGGAAGCGCTTTCGCCCCAGCGCTACAATTTCTCGCTCGGTAGGATGGTCGCTCGATTCGACGTGTAGAGCGAGGGTCGGCCTGTTCGTCTTCAGAAAGTGCATCAGCTTGGTTTTCTCGATGCCCGGCCCGATGATGAGCAGATCGGTGCAGCTACCCAGGGCCTGACCTACCCTGGCGAGGAACGTCGAATCGCCCTCGCCACTCGTACTCGCTTTGTGATGAGGGGATGACGAATGCGCGCGCACGGCCGAGGCGCTCACGCCCGTTAGCCCTACCGAGAAGATTTTGGCAACGCGGTGGTCGATCCAAATAACGGCGTGCGCTTGCGTTTGAACTGTCCTCTCGGTCATGAATGGGCTCTGCCTTTCCTCGCCGTTTCCTCTCTCAACCATAGCGCCACCGCCGCAGGCAATTCCCTGCGACCGACGATGCCAATCAGGCTCCGGCACTGACGATCGGGATATGAGATGTTGTAAGCACCTGTCTGCGCGACAACTTCGTATGCGTGCGTTCACGCTCAGGGTGGTTCTGGTCAAGTTCTTAGAACGCTTCAGCCAGTTTCCATGTACAGTCGCTCCTGGTGTAAGGAAAGCACCCTTCGAAGCCATATGACGAGCACCCCGGTCGTCGATCACCGGCAAGCCCAGCTGATCGGTTTCCGTAACAGCTAGAGGGCTTCCAACATTGGCCATTCGGCTTGATCGTAGCGAACGAGCGGCACATAATCCCTCTGATCTGGCCCGTTAGAAATGCGAGGCGCGTCATACGGCTTCCTTTCCACCTGGCACTAGACCATTGCGCCAAGTGTGCCCCGGCCGGGTTGATCTCGCTCAACCAACAATCAACAAAGGCGTATTAGGCAGATCACGTTGTACCACGTAGCCCGTGCTCCGATAGGCAGAGGGTTTTCACGCTCGCGGAACTGCAATGTTTGGGAACATATTGGTCCACATTCCTACAGAGCTATCGGCGCGTTCTGCGGTAAATGGATCGATCTCGCTCGCAGTCAGCACGAAGGCGCAACTCGACGCGATGGCGATCGGCTACGAGAGGACCATCATTCCGCTCATTGCGAGCGCCGGCACGGCAGTCACTTCGATCTTCGAGGTCGAGCATGCGCGGGCACTCGAACGAGCCGAAGCGGCCCTGCGTGTCTTTGAGCTGGAGTCAAGGAACTCGGACATTCGCTACACGACACGCGCCTTGAGTGCGATCCCGACTGATGGGCGCGGGATCATCTGCGCGAGCGCGCGGCTGCACGATCTGACTATCGTCACGCAGCCGCAGCGCGATCATGATAGCTACGATAACGTCATTCCCCAAGAGATCCTTTTCCAGGCCGCCGGCCCGGTCCTGTTCATGCCCCATACTTTCTACGGCGCGTTTTCTGCTAAGCGAATCGGGATTCGCTGGGACGGCAGCCGGCTTGCAGCGCGCGCTCTGCGCGACGCAATGCCGCTGCTGCGCGAAGCCGACGCTCTCACTATCATCACGATCACCGGACCGGATGCAATGCCGGCCGAGAGCTCCACCGAGCACGTGCTACGGTACCTTGCAAGGTCAGGCCTTCCCGCGAAGGTCGCGTCGGTCGCGGCATCGGAGGTCCAACCGGCCCTCCAGTCGATCGCAGCGGACGAAGGCCTCGATCTAATGGTGATGAGTGGATATCACTACTCTTGGCCGCAAGAAAAGCTCCTCGGCCACGCGACGCGCAAGACGCTTCAGGCGATGACGATCCCGGTCCTAACGTCGCATTGAGCGCGAGATTACCCGTGCGACTTTCCGCCACGTCCGCTGCGTGCCGTCGCCTGCAGCTTTGATCGCCGTCATCACGATCGGCGCTATGCTGACGCCTGCCGCCGCTAATACTGCCTCGCGCGCAAGCTTGAGCGCGAAGGTCTCCGGGGCTCATCGAACGTCGACGACCAGCGTCGGAGCTTGGTCTGCTTCGTACCAGCGTGTTGTGCTTTAGACAACGTGTCGGGAATCGGACGACGCGAGATCATCGCTCTCAGACGGAATGGCTAGACTTCTTGAAATCAGTCGCTCTCGCGGCCAGAGCTAAGTGTCCAAGGACTGGTACGGCGCTTGCTTAAAGAGAAGTGCAATTACGTCTCCTTGGCGTGGCGGAACAATACATTCGCCGGTAGTGGACCCGGGACATCGGTCATTCAACAAAGGGGGGAGTGATAGCATGTCCGGCGTCGGTGGGACAAAAGCCGTACATTGGGTGATCGGTTCGCCGCCTACAGTGGCCCCGAACTACTATCGGATGGGTATAGACACACTAGACGAGTTGGCATTGTGGCAGATCTGGAAACGATTGCCATCCGAACAGCGCACGAAAAGTCTTCGCTTTCACGACGTCGAGCCACCAATTCTCAAGACCATCGAAAGTAATATTGCTGCATCCATCAACGCAGCCACGATCACGTATCTGCCCCGTCCACGTCTCATATCGTCGCTGCCCTGCAGGCAAGACGGCTTCGATTTATCGCCATTCACACTCGAGATGCTCCCTGCGGGGCAGAAACGCGCAAAACACCTGCGCGAATTAGTGGCTCATCTTCCCTATTCGGAATCAATCCCTGCTTAAGGTCAGATCATGAAACCCGCTCTCGTCTTTGATTGGAATGGCACCCTGCTCGATGATTCGTACGCACTGCTTCAAACGACCAATGACATGCTAACTCGCTTTGGTCATGCGACGATCGACATAAATACCTTTCGGGAACATTGCGACGTTCCACTATCTCTTCTTTATCGCAGTCTCGGAATGTCGCACGACGAAGTTGCGGTGGTGGATCGCGATGGAAGCGCACTCTTTCACGACACCTACGAGCCACTTGCGGGCAACGCCGATCTGCGCGAGGGCGCGCGCCGCGTCTTGGAGTTGGCGCGCCGAGAAGCAGCTTCGTCCATCATCGTTAGTAACCATATAGTTGCCCCGCTGCGTTCCCAATTGAGAAGACTTGGAATCAATGAATACATAAACGATGTGCTCGCCTTTGAAAGCCGCACCACTCAGTTCAAGTCGATGAGCAAAGGAGAGCGGCTTCGTCTATACATGGAGGAAAACGACCTGAAGCCGGCGTCAACCTTCATCATCGGCGATATGCCGGTCGAAACAGATATTGCGCGCAATCTGGGACTCATAAGCATATCCATCACCGGAGGATTTGTTTCTGAGTCGCGCTTGCGGGCAGCGAATCCAGACTACACGATCAACAACCATCATGAATTGTTGCCGATTTTGCAAAGGCACGGCTTTTTTCAGAATGCATAAAATGATGATTGCCGAAGAACCATCACTCGACGCCGTTCCGAACACTGCGAAGCAGAGAATAGGCCTTATTGGCCTTGGGCGCATGGGAACCGGTATCGGCATCAGCCTGGTGCGTCACCAAATCGAGCTGCATATCAAGGCCAACAAAGATCGTTTCGGTGCGGATCGCTTGACCGCCGCAGGGCCCATGAATATTCGTCATTCGCGATATACAGGGCAGCGTTCGCATTGTTGGTCTCTCTTATCGGCCTCGGTTCCTGGCTCAAGCCCGGTGACGAGGGCACCAAAAAGTACAGCCTGTCCCTATCAAGGCTTCTCCGACCGAGGCCTACGTACAAATACCTACTGGCTTCTACTTAGGGGAAACATCCAAATGTCGCGCTTCGTCCGTAGCAGCCAATCTCCGTCCATCGATTTTCTCACGATGGGGTGCCGACATGCAGATTCAGGCTGCCGTTTCTGTCCAGACGAGGCGGCATCCGACCAGCGCCTTGCGAGGCCCAGCTCGGACTGAGGGACCGTTCGGCATGATTGGGACGCCGATGCGATTCGCACGCAATACCGAGATCTACGGCGAGGAAGAGACAGCAGAACACCTTTATCAAGTGACCTCCGGTGCCGTGCGAACCTACAAGATCCTGGAGGACGGACGTCGCCAGATCGGCGCGTTTTACCTGCCCGGAGATATCTTCGGCTTCGAGGCCGGCGATACCCACATCTCTTCGGCCGAGGCGATCTGTGAATCACAGGTATTGATGGTCAGGCGTAGCGCGCTCATGATCCGAGCAATCCATGAAAAAGATCTGGCGCGACAGCTGTGGGACGCGACCGCGCTGGAGCTACGCCGCTTTCAAGACCATGTGATGCTGCTGATTAGCAGCGCTGAACAGAGGGTCATTGGCTTCCTGCGCGATATGGCTCGCCGCGCCACGAAGAACGCAGCCATCGAACTTCCCATGTCACGACAGGATATCGCCGACTACCTCGGCCTGACGATCGAGACAATATCGCGAACCTTTACTCAACTCGAGCAGAAGGGCGTCATCTCGCTGCTCACCTCACGCCGAGTCGAGCTGCGCGACCACGTATTGTTCCATGGCTTCGCACGGAACTTGGACTGAGTTGATGCGCGCAAACTCAAGCAACTTGGCGCGATCGGCTTGCGCCCGCAGAAGCGCATCGCCGCTATTTCACGCGCGCAATGATGGGGCGCCGAGCTCTGTTCAGCTTGGTTCGACCTAATGCAATGACGCAACCTCTTTCACCGGTCCTCTATGGAGCAGTGCAAATGATCGTCGATCTTCTGCGTCGAGAGCATCGCAATATGGAACTGCTTCTCGCCGTACTTCAGCGTGAGCTGGAGATTTTTGAGCGTGGTGATCGTCCTGATTACGAGGTAATTCGCGCGATTATCAGCTATTTCCAGGTTTACCCAGAGGTGTACCATCATCCTCAGGAAGACTTGATCTTCTCCAAGCTAGGGATTCGCAATCCGGATGCAGCTGCAACCCTCGGAGACCTCACGCGTGAGCACAACGAAGGCGCCGATCGTTTGCGTCACTTCGCTCGAGCGATCGATGCCGTCCTCGCGGATCGCGATATGCTCCGGCAAGAGGTTGGCAGCATCGTGCGCAACTTTATAGTGCGCGAACGGGATCACATGACGTGGGAAGAACATGAGTTCTTCCCCACGGCGTTGAAGGCTCTGTCTCCTCAGGATTGGAAGGAAATCGGTTCGGCGCTCACCGATCGTAAGGATCCTCTTTTCAGCGAGGCAGGCGAAGCGACTTCCGACGCGCTGAGAGCGCACATTCTGCAATTGGCACAAGAGGCTGAAGCCGAACGGCACTCGGTCGCGTTTTCATCTGCGATGGCGGCCACCCAGCCAAGCGGCGCCAAGACGGACGGCCCGCAGTTTTGACCGCGAGCCTGCCTCAAGACAACCAGACGTCATACCCATTCTGACTCGCTCGATGATAAATGCGCCGGATCTCTAGCAAGAATTGCGGGTTTCTGCGTCGTGGACGGCGCCCCACTGCCCGTACATGACCATTCATCTGCGATTCCAATCCCCGATATATGCGTCGTCGGCATCCCCTACCAATTTCGGCTTCAGAGTCGTCGTTTAGCAGCCCCCACATCGGACATTTTGAGGCAGCGCAAAGCTTGTCCGCCGCGAATCCAATAGTCGCTTAAGAGAGTGGGGAGGATTCCGCATGCGATCGGACTTGGCAAAATCCTACGGGCAGGATCGGCTGCCCCGCTATACCAGCTATCCGACCGCGCCGCATTTCTCATCGTCAGTGCGCGAAACGGACTACCGAACATGGCTCAACTCGTTGCGGGTCCAGCAGCGCGCCTCGATCTACCTTCACGTGCCGTTTTGTCGGTCCCTGTGTTGGCACTGCGGCTGCCACACGTCTGTCACGAAGCGCAACGAACCGATCGCGATCTACGCCGCAGGACTGCGTACTGAGGCTTACCTCGTCGGAGAGACCATCGGTCAACGACTATCGATTTCTCATATCCACTTCGGCGGCGGCACTCCTACGGTCATGACACCCGAAACGTTCGCTGATCTCGTCGGCACGTTACGCTATTCGTTCCTGGTGCGGCCTGATGCCGAGATTGCCGTCGAGATCGATCCACGCACGTTGACCGAGCCGATGGCGGAGGCGCTGGGCTATTGCGGGGTCAACCGAGTGAGCCTTGGCGTCCAGAGTTTCGATCCAGCTGTTCAACGCGCCATCAATCGTCCGCAGAGCTTCGAACAGACGGCGACTTCGGTCGAGCGGCTGCGACGTGCAGGAATCGGGAGGATCAATTTCGACCTGATTTACGGGCTGCCCCTGCAGACCGCCGCTTCGGGCCTGGATACCGTCGCCAAGTGCGTCCAGCTCCGTCCGGACCGTTTTTCGGTGTTCGGCTACGCCCATATTCCTTCATTCAAGAAGCATCAGCGCAAGATCGACGAAGCCTCCCTGCCCAACAGCGTCGAGCGATATCTCCAATCCGAAACGATCGCCGAGGCCTTGATTGATGCGGGATACGTGCGTATTGGCCTCGATCACTTCGCCCTCCCGGACGACGCCCTGGCCTTTGCAAGTCAGGAAGGTACGCTGAGGCGCAACTTCCAAGGCTATACGAACGATTCCGCAGATGCCCTCGTTGGTCTCGGCGCCAGCGCCATTGGCCGCATGCCCCAAGGATTCGTCCAGAACGCTGCCGCGACAAAGGACTACCTCGCACGCATCACCGATGAGCGGTTCGCCACCGTCAAGGGTTACTCGCTCACAGAGGAAGATCGTTTCCGAGCCGAAATCATCGAGCGTCTCATGTGCGACATGGCCGTCGATCTTGCCGATATATCCCGCCGTCACGGCAGGGATCCGACACTGGCCATCGTCGATCGGTCTCGGATCGACAGCCTTATCGCGGATGGCGTCGTGACCATGGACGATGACCGGCTTTACGTAAGTAGCGACGCTCAGTTTCTGGTCCGGAGCGTCGCGTCGGCGTTCGACGCTCATCTTGCGCGGTCCGAGGCTACACACAGTCGGGCGGTTTGAACCGATTCAGTAAAATGGAGGAAGTTGCGTATCCAGCAGTAAGGCGATGACGAATGGAGTTGTTGTATCCCGAAGATCTGGCTCTTCGGTATCAGCAAACAAATCAACGGACGGACCTATGCTCGCGTGGCACACTCGCGTCCATTAAGCCGCAAGCCGATTGGCATCTCGTTCCGATCCGCCAAGGGTCGCCACGCCCATTTATCGAGTTCCCGCGCAGATATTTCGAACAGAGATTCCGAAGGAACGCGTGTTCGTCGGACCAGCTCAAATTCGTCGAACAAACGCGCTCCAGCGCAGTATTTAATCATCAGCAAGGCGCACATTGCATCAATCAGGACGAAAACATCGGTACAGTAACCAATCTCGGTGAAGCAGTCTGACCGACGACACTTCGCCGAGGAAGCGCACATAAGAATCAAGTTCTGCGCCCCGTGCCCTTACATGCCGCGATTGAGCAGCGTCGACGCCGCACTTCACGCGCGTGTGTGGTTCGGCGCCAAGAAAAACGCAAGGGGGCTGCCACCTAATGCCGACAGGAGGCGAGAAATGCGCAACAGCGACCATCGATCCAACCACGGTTCAGTAAGGTGCTGCGCGGTATGCGGAGGACGGTTCGGGCTGATCCGTTATTACTATTGGCGAACGGCCTTTTGCTCCAAGAAATGCGTCGAGCGCTTCAAGACGCGGCGAGAGGCCGACCATAAATGGCTTCGATGGTTGCGAGCGGCTTAAGATGCGAGCGATTAGCACAGAGAGTCTGAACGGAGTGCACCAAGCCAACAAGGAGCGATTAATCAAGGCTCCCGGACTCGCATGTTTACAGGTATCCATACTTTAGATGCTCTCCATCAAGACAATCGATTATACCAACCTGCGGAGCGTCAGATAAGAAGTATATCCGTTTTCAGAGTTTGCGGCGCATGCCCTCGCCGCAATCGAACCGTTGGCAGCCTCTCCTTCTGCCAATGGAGGTCGGTGCGATGCCTAATAGCGTCGCTCCTCCCGGACTGAGACTTCCGCCCGGCCGCCGAAAGGAGGCCGGGCTTCTTTTTGTGCTGATTGCATCAACGACGGATCCCGTTAGGACGCACTTTCGTGCACCATTGCCGTGCCATCTCGGTAGGTAAGCAGGGAAACACGCACCGATGCCGCTTCCTCGTGCATTGGGAATTCGAAGTGCCGTCGTGGTTGGCGAACTCGGCCTGCGAAGTTGCATGCAGGAGAGGATAACGGCCGTCAGGAGAGGCTCGTCCCTTCGCAGGTCTTGAGCCGTCTCGTCATGGAGGCACGTGCCCCTTCCAAAACGCCGGCCCAGCTGCCCGCTCCTCAGTCCCGCCCATCGGAAGGCATCGGGCTGCTTCTTCGCTTGTTCGGCGAGTCCGAGCATGGAATGAATTTTCCTCGCTCGAAGCACACATCGCAACAGCCAGTTGGCAAAAAAAGTCGCTTGAATCGTCACGCTGCGAATAGCTCAATCCTGATGAGAGCACCCGCGCACCTTTCTGGTAGCCGATTAGGGCTGAAACTCCGACTTCTGGTAGGGCCGCGCGGATTCGAGGCTCATATCCCGCGCTCATCCGGCTCAGGCGCAAGGCACGTCCCTTAACCAGTCACCGCCATACCCACTGAACCGCGCATTCTCCCCGGAGCGCTTCCCGAGTGGCAAGCCGTTGCCAGCCAATTTGCTGGCTGTGCGAGGCGAAGGTTGGGACGCCGAAGGTGCCAGATGCAAGTCAGCAAGAGACTGGCGCCACGCGACCAAAACCGAGCCTCCAGTCGCAACGGTCCAAGCGCCAGATCGGGTCCTTTGCTAGCGCCAATCTGAGCCGCACTTCCAATTTTTTTGATAGCGACAGTCAAGGAATCTTACTGCGGATTGGCGCAGCAACTCACTATTCTTTTCCTGCACGACTGGCCGCGCTTTCGCTTGGTTTGGCGTGTCAGAGAAGGAAGGGAAAACGTGATGACGAAGAAGATCGCTGAGATCAAGACCACCATCCGCACCACCACTCCGTACACGGGTACGCTCTAGGTTGGTTCGATGAGTGCCTTGTATGCATCTACCTGATGAAAGCATAGCGGCATCGGAGGGTGGTCGTTTCGACCACCCTCCTTTGGACAGTTGCGGAGAGTAGAATGGTTGATTTGATCCAGCAGCGCATTGCCCCGGTCATATCATCTTCCGTCAAGATCAGTCCGATCAGCATCTTGAAGGCAGAAGGGGGCATGGCACCGGTTCCGACGATCAAATCGGCACTCGCGAGCTCCGGCTGGGACCTCTCAATCGCTGACGGCGACTGGCGGACCGGCGGCTACCTTGCGGGGCTGCAAGCGTTCATCGACGCCGAACTGACGTGGGCGGCTGAAAATAGCCCACAACTGGTTGAGGCGGCACAACAATCCTTGAAGCGGCTATTCCCTCTCCTGGTCAGCGATGCCTTTAGCGTGCCGAAGGATCTCACCAATACCTCGAGCAAGGAGGAGCGCACACGCTTCTATCATCATGAATATCAAAATAAGCTCTTGGTCGGATTAGCCGAATTCCTGATCACGTGTGCCCGAGAGCGCAACGAACGTCACATCCTCGTCATCGACCGGGCGGCTACCCTGTCCGCCCCGGCGAAGAACCTGATCAAGCTGCTCGTCAGGCTGGACGACGATACGCGTCTGTTTCGGTTTCTCCTGATCGATTACGAACAATGCCTCTTTTTCCAGGACGCCAGCGAAGTTCATTTCGGCAGATATAGCATGCAGGAACTGGGGCCGGTCCTGGATCGGAATCTCGCTTCGGAGAAACAGCGGCAGATCTATGAGGCAAGTGGTGGGAATCCGCTGATCGCCGAGGCCTTAAGCAAATGCGCGGCAGCCGGATTGCCCGTCATCGGCTATCTCGAGCCGATCGCGATCGTGGATCTCCATCTGGCCAGCCTCAACACCGGGGAACGGCACAGCCTTCTCAAATCGTACATTGAATCCGATTGCACGACGCCTGATCTCATCGCGCAACGAAACTATGCGACCTTCGAGCAGGCGACCGCAGATCATCTGCACGAGCAGATGCACCGCGCTTCCCTCGACCGCTATCTGACGGGCGAGGCGCCGCTCGTCATGCTTCATGCGCTATCAATAAGGGACAAATACAAGCGTCTGGAACTGGTTGCAGAACCGAGTCGGATCCTCCAAAGCATCGGCCTGTATGACCTCTGGTTTGGCTACTTCGGGGAACTTTTCGCCGATCCTGCGCTTCGCACCTACGGCTCGGGAGATGCTCCGGCAAACGCCGCCTTCATCAACGCGGCTTTTGTGCTGTATTCGCTCGGCTGCGGGCGGGTGTCCGTTCCCTATCTGAATGAATTCTACAAGACATTCCCGAAGAGCCGATACACGCCAACGGTTCTCTATGCCCAATCAATGACGTATGGACGCTATCAGCAGCCGGTCAACCTCACGGTGGCCGAAGAGTACGCCGTCCGAAATCTGGAGACCATCGAACGGGATTTCAAGGATCACGACAAGTATGATTATATCAAGGTGTTTGCAGAGAATGCCTATGCATACATCAAGGCCAAGCAGGAGAAATATGAGGAAGCCCTCAGCCTTTGCGCGGAAGGCCATGGTAAGATGCTTAAGGCGTATGGCGACGAGCGCTTCAAGCTTCACCAGTCGATTCTTATCTACAACACCAGTCAGGTCTATGAACTCGTCGACGATCTTCCTCGGGCTGAGAAGCAATTGCGTAATGCCATTGCCTACGATCCCTACTATGGAGAGTATCAGAATGACCTGGGGAACCTGCTTTCTAAAGTACCCGAAAGGGAAGCTGAGGCTCTAGAGGCATATGCGCGCGCCATTGAGCTCTGTCCCCCCTATTACGAAGCTCATCTGAACAGGGCCGCACTTCGCAACAGAATGGGAGACGCCGCAGGCGCTCTAGCCGATCTCGACAGAACACTTGTCATCAAGCCAAACGAATGGCGAGCTCACTTCGAGAAGGGCAACATCTTGATGTGGCAAGATAGGCCGAAAGCTGCTCTGGAGTCCTATCTGGCAGCAGCCGATATCAATTCCAAGAATCCCGATTTGCAGAGCAACCTCGGTCTCGCCTATTCCGAGCTTGGTAAGGCGAACGAGAGCATCGCGCACTATCTTCGAGCTCTTGAACTTAACCCTCGGCATGCGCCCACGCACAACAATCTTGCCATCGAGTACTTCAACCAGGGCCGGCCAGATACATCACTGAACCACGCCACGGTCGCTGTCGAGATTGGAGGAGATCCAGATTACCTGCTTACTCGTGAGCACATCCGGACAAGTCTGCAAGCTGACTTGGCTTCGCGGCGGGATCGAGCGTCTGCGTCTTCCGCCAAGCCTTCATGAGCTGGCGGCTCGTGGCATTCCTTGCCGTCGAAGCCGCGCGGCCTGCGGCAGGATCGCCAGTGGTAGCTGCACCTCAAAGCTTAAGGGCAAGGTCTAGCGGATCCTGTCGCGCGACAAGCGCCGCAAATTCAGGGACTGACCAGGCAACGGGACCCGGGTTGTCCGTCACCTTGTCCCGAACGACCGCACGCCACAGGCGGGGAGGTAGAAATGATGCCTTCTGACCAGTCGTCCTGTTGCGAGAGCGTTCGTCATGCCCTTGCGGGCTCATCACACCGATGTGGCGGCACAAGACCAGCGTCATCTTCGCTTCGGCATCAAGCGAACCCGATGACAGGTTCGATGAGCTAGAAATGAGCGGGTCGAGCACACGGCAAGTCGTCTATCTATCGCATTTGATCGTTCAGATCGGCGGCTGGGCGTTCCGAATTGGCATCCTGATCGGCCTCCTCCAATCCGGCATGAGCGCCGCGGGTCTCGGCGTTGCCGTCACTTTTGCGCCTATCCTGCTTGGGAGCCTTTTCTTGTCGCCGCTGGTCGACAGACGTGACCCGATCTCCGCCATGATGATCGTCAATGCGGTTCGCATATGCGCGCTGCTCGCCATCTTCGGCACCGACGGAGCCGATTCCTTTCTGAGCTATGCCTCAATGGCCATCCTAAGTCTGGTCCAGCCCGTTTACTTGTCTGCAGAAGTTTCTTTCTTCCGTCGTATCACATCGAACGACGGCATGATCTCGGTGCTACGCAACATTGCCAATATCGACTTGCTAACCTATCTGATCGGAATGTTTGCAGGTGCCATGCTCTCCGACCAGTTGCATTTACGTGGCGTTTTGGCGTTCAACTTATCGGCGATCATCCTGTCCTTGATCGTGCTTCTTGGTATTAAGCTGCGATTCAGAAGGACACCGGCAATCCTTGAGAAGCAGCCTTCCGGAACTGTCTTGGATTTGGCACCGCTCTATCCCGTATTCCTTGCAGTCTTTCTGCTCAATCTCGGCGCGGGCATCATCAATGTCTATCCCGCAATACGTGCCACAACTGGGGGCGTTCTCGACAAAGGCCTTCTATTGACCATCGTCATGACCAACGGCGTTTTGGCCCTGCTGGGGGCGCTAGCCGTCAAGCCGATTTTCAACCTGTTGGGAGCCTTGCCGACGGTCGCCGGGGCCGCAATGCTGCTTGCGGCATGCCTTGCGATCATGTCGCTCGATGCCGGCCTGACTGTGGTCATCGCGTCGAGCAGCGCGATGCTCGGCTTTGGCCAAATATTTGCGGCTGCCGCCCACACGCACATGGTCTCTGCACTTGCTCCGGATCGCGCCGGCCGCCTTTCCGGGTTATTTCAATGTTGTACCTATAGCGGGGTTGCGGGAAGCGGTATTGCTGTCTCGCTTTTAGGTGACCGGCTCCCTTTCGGCACGATCGTGCTTCTATGCGCGGCAAGCGCATTTGTTGCTTTCGCTGTAGCGACCTTTGCAGTCGTGAGATCAAGGCACTCTCAAGGGTCATGTCCGGTCGATCGGTAATTCAGGGATCCACACGATGCCATGGGATCAGTTGTTCCTTTTGGAACGCTCGTTTGCAGATCCGTCCTTGCCAGGACGAGAATTCTATTGCTGGCAATGCTTGCTATTGGACGGGGTGCTGTCCGCGTTTCCAAGCCGCGCTGCGATGCTCGACATTCGTCGGATTGCCTGGGCCAAGCCACGAACCGCACTCATCGAGAGGCTTGGGCAGGATCATCAGTCCGTGCCCGTTCTCATTCTCGAGAAAGGAGGCCCTGCACCGGAGAAGGCGAAGTACGCGAACGGGCTCGCCTATGTCGACGATCCATTTGCAATCCTTCATTGTTTAGCTGTGCGTCACGGATTTCCGGCGCCTTATCCCGGAAGAGTGGCGCCTTGGCCATGATGGGCATCACCGGGTTGACGTCAGCATTGGCCTAAGGGGAAGCGTCGATTGAGCGGTCTGCTTGATCTTGCGAGTTGCGGCCTGGGACAGGCGATGGTTGATGACTCCGGCCTAGTATTTCTGACAGTACCCAGCGTTCAAACTCGCTAACAGCCGCAATATTTCGCCTGTGCCCATTGACAAACATGTAGATTGAGCGATTGACCGGCACAAAGCCAAACGGAGCCACGAGCTCTCCCTTCTCAAGGTTGCTTCGGACCAGAATTTGCGAGGAAATGGCGGCTCCAAGCCCACTTTTTGCCGCCTCCACAGCCAAGGTAAATGTGTCGAACACGACGCGGCGCGGCCCCTGCACGCATATTGCAGCCGCGCTGGCCCATTCGCTCCAGGCGTCCAATCCGTTGGCCTCGTGCAGCAGAGGAATAGACAAAATGTCTTGCGGACTTTTGATCGCCTTGAGCGTAGCAGGCGCACAGACAGGGCCAATCATCTCGTTCGCGACGTGCACCTCACGGACGGGAAGCGGCTGCTTCAACAGGCCGGAAACGAACAATACATCCAACGCACCAACAGCCAGCGCATCTAGATCGGCCTCGGTCTCAAAGACAAAATCAATGTCCTGATAGCGTTGGCGGAACGCACCAAGACGAGGCAACAGGCCGTGCGACAAAAATGTGGTTGAGCACCCCACCACCACGGAACGTCCTGCATCGTTCCTTCGTAGCTCATAGCATTCTTTCTCGAGCATTGTGAACGCGCTCGCACAGCTGCTCTTTAGCTGTTCGCCGTCGGATGTCAGCCGCACGCCCGAATTATGGCGAACGAATAGCCTCCTGCCGAACCAATTCTCGAGAAGGCGCATCTGGTAGCTTACCGCGCCGGAAGTCATGTTTAGCCGCTCGGCCGCCTTTGAGAAGCTTGGAAACTCGCTGACCGCCTCAAACAAATGAAGGCTTTTCAGAATAGGTAGCTTGCGCATCCGACTTACCTAATGGGCGCCGTTAACTGCGATGAGTTACTATTGAGCTCTCATGCGTCTGGTTCTTCCCAGCACCAACGACGGCTATTGCTGACTGGATGGTCACAGCTGACGACTGAGACCTCTTCGGTGCCAGGCCTATCAATGCGAATTCACCGATCAAGTTCGCTGCCCAGTTCGGTCGAGACACACGGACGCTTCCCATCTTGTCGTCCTTGAGGCACGGTTGTGTGAGAATCCTGCTCGGTGCAGCGTTCGTTGCTGTGCGATCTCCTCGAGAAGGATGCAACGGAATGTGAGGTTTGGAATAACAAGTCCTGGACCAGTCAGGCTCTGCAACACTTTGCCCGTCGACGGAGAGACCGCCGGGGCTAGCCACGCTACAAGACTAGCAGCCAGTTGACGGGCTTGCGTTCGAACGCTTCTCGCGCAAATGGAATTCCTCCAATCAATCTCAAGATCCGGCATAGCATCTTGCCCGTCGATTGGGTGGTTCGCAGCTATTGCCTCGCGTCCGCCTCGATCAATTCAGCCAGGCGACGTGGTGACGTTGAGATAAGCAATGGTCCTGGATGTATCTGCTTCGATAAGTCTCTCCGCCGAATTTACTCCGAACAAAGCCGTTTCGATGCATAGGTGTATTCGAGCGCTAGTCGACGTGCGTATTCGATGAGATTGGCCGCGGCGGCGTGTCCCCCATCGGTGTTCTCATAGTAGAAGTAAGGCTGGCCCAGCGCGGCGAGTTTCGCGGCAGCTTTGCGCCCGTGCGATGGATGCACGCGGTCATCCTTGGTTGAGGTGAGAATTAAGGGAGCGGGGTAGGTCTTGCCCGGAGCCAGCTTCTGATAAGGCGAGTAGGCTTCAATCCACGAGCGCTGCTCGGCGATGGCGGGATCACCGTATTCGGCAATCCAGGAAGCGCCCGCGCCCAGGCCGGTGTATCGAAGCATGTCAAACAGCGGCACCTGCATGATCGCCGCATTGAAGAGCTCGGGACGTTGGGTGATTGCGGCGCCAACGAGTAGGCCACCCTGGCTGCCGCCAATTACTCCTAGCCGGCGCGGACTTGTGACCTTGCGGCGGATCAGGTCTTCGGCAACGGCAATGAAATCATCCCATGTCGTTTGCTTCATGGCTCCTTGGGCTGCTTGATGCCATTGTGGACCAAACTCGCCGCCCCCGCGCAGGTTCGCAACGACATAGGCATTGCCCTGTTCGAGCCAGAGCCGTCCCACGGGTCCGAGATAGGAGGGCAGAAGCGAAACCTGGAACCCGCCATAGCCATAAAGAAGTGTTGGGATGGCGCCGTCAAACCTCGCATTCTTCGCCCGTACCAGAAAATAGGGAATTGACGTGCCATCACACGAAGTCGCTTCGCACTGGTCTACGACGTGATTGGACGCATCAAAGGCGGTAGGTGTCGTCTTCAATTCCTCAAGGTTTTGGGTTTCGGCATCAAAATACCAGATTGATGTTGGCCTGAGGTAGTCCGAGACCGTGAACATCGCCTGGTCCGCTTGTCCGGACGCGGCTGATACGTTGACATTTGTATGTTGCGGCAGCGGGATCGGCGTCGACGACCAAGCTTTCTTATCGTACTTATAAAGGAACGCTTTGCTCTGAACGTTCTCAAGGATCGTCAGGATCAAGAAATTCTTTGTGCTACTGAGCCCGCTCAGGGCCTGGCGGGACCCAGGCTGGAAGACAAGCGAGGCTTTAGCGCGCAGCGGGTCCTGTTTCCATTCGGCTAAGTCATACGAAATCAGCGAGCCGGTCCCAAATCTGACGTCATCAGGCTCCCATTCTTCGTCAAGGTTCACAAGCAGGCGACCGCTCGCGAGCCCGACTATCGCGGCCTTCTTCGGCAGATTGAGCTTGATGGGCCCATCGGGGCGGAAGACCACGTACTCACACTCGACAGAGCTGATGACACGGATGGCGCCGGTCGCATGTATACGTCCTTCACTGTCTCGAAGCACCAACGGCAGCGCCTGAACGTCGGTAGGCTCGCCGCGAAAGATCTCGCGAGCCTCACCGAGTGGCTGAGCGCGTTTGAGCTCCTTTACCACAAAGGGGTAGCCGGCCTGCGTCAAAGACCCCCCGCCCCAGTCCCGTGCAACAAGGAGTGTGTCACCATCGACCCAGCTGACGTCCTGCTTGCCCTCCGGAAGATAAAAGCCGTCCGCAACAAAGGACTTGGTCTCGCTGTCGAACTCGCGTATAGACGCGGCATCCTTGCCGCCATCGGAAAGACTAATCAGGCAGAGGCGCTCTTCAGGTGGAAGGCCACTGCCACCTTGAAAGACCCAATTCTTGTTCTCGGCATTCGCCAATGCGTCCACGTCGAGGATGGTTTCCCACTGTGGATCTTGGCTACGATAGCGTTCCAGCGTGGTGCGTCGCCAGACGCCGCGCACATGGTCCTCATCTTTCCAAAAATTTTCTAAGCCGCGCCGTCCCAACGAAACGTATGCAATCCGATCCTTGGACTGCAGGATGGTGAGCGCCTGTTCGTAGAAGGGCCGATAGCGCGGATCTGCCTGGAGGACCCCGAGTGTCTTCTCATTTTCGACGCGAGCCCAAGCCAATTGGCCTCGTCCTTCGATGTCCTCGAGCCAGAGGAATGGATCATCAGCTTCCACCGACGTCGCTCGCTCTTGCGCAAGCGCGGTGGCGCGGGCAATCGATGGCGGCGCGGCGGAGAGGAGTGATTTGTTCATGGACTTTCTCCCGATGAGACCGACGGGCCACGAACACGCCTGGCGCGTCAAGCGGAAGCGGCAGAAAGCACGCAACGCATGGAATAGCGCAGCTTGCGGACCATTCATTGCAAACTGCGTGCCGGCTAAAGAGCCGGACGTTTCAGCCACTCATGGCAGCACCGATCATGTCCGATTCCCGACATTGGTTGCCAAGCAAACACGGGCGGCGTGCCGGCGAGATCGCCTGTCAAACATCGCCAGTATTTTCGATCTTCAGTGGTCAAGAAGGGACACAATGATGCACACCGCCCGCCGGCACAATTCCTATCCCCATATGTGTAGGTTCCTCGCAGCTTCGACGCCATCGGGCAGATTTGTCGGCGGCGCTCACTATGACAAAGAACAGCGCGTTGATCAGCAGCCAGATCGCGATCAGCTTAAGGGTGGTGTACATGACGATCTTCCAAGTCATCCGAAGAGGTGCTCCAAATAGTCATCGGACGGCTCGGCTTCTCCTGGCCAGGAAAAAGAGCTTGTATTTCCTCTCCGCCTCTCGGCGCGGTAAGATCTGCGAGCGCCCACAAGCCCTAATCCACCAGCCACCGAATGCCGCAGCGCCCTCGTCAACTAGCATGTCTAGTAGTTGATCGAGATGGAGGGCTCCTAACAAGCTAGATGCGATAGCAGAGCTCAAATGGGGCTAATAGTTCCAATGCACCGACCTTCATGCACGATCGTTTCGGCAAACGGAATGACGCGATGAAAAAAGCGGTTGATGATCGCGTATTGGCCGCAATTGATCGGCTAGCAAATTCCTCCAGCGAGGTCGCCAATGCTTTGTTGACAATGCTTAACAAGCAGGACGTTGCAAATGAACACCTGCGCAAGCTTGTAACCGCTGCGGAAATGTACGGCCTACCCAGAACAAACCATAGCTTGTTTCGCACTTTGTCTGCGATTGCGCAGGAACAAGCCATTGAGATAATCCGCACAGAAATGGCGGACGCTGTGTTTTTTGCCGATCATGATGAGTTCAGGTTTGATGCCTTGTCAAAAGCGGGTACGGGTGTTGCCCTCGAGTTCGGCGTCTGTAGCGGTTACACTATCGGCACCATGGCCGAGCGATTTCCAGAGCGGAAGTTTTATGGCTTCGATAGCTTTAATGGCCTCCCGGAGCGCTGGAACGGATACCTTCCAGTGGACTTTGATCGTGGAGGCAAGGCGCCTGACGTTCCGGAGAACGTAGAGCTAATTGTTGGTCTGTTTGATGAGACGATTCCAGTGTTTGCTCGGCGCGAGCTACCCGTTGCATTCATCCACGTCGATTGCGACATATATTCAAGTACGAGAAGCATCTTTACGGGGCTCAAGTCTCAGATTCGTCCGGGATGCGTTATCGTGTTTGACGAATATTTCAACTACGTAGGGTTCGAGAAGCATGAAAGATTAGCTTTCGACGAATTCATCCGCGAGACCAACTATGGTGTCAATTGGATATCTTACTCGGGGCAACAAGCCGCTTGTCTACTGACGAGAGGGGCCGAGGGGCACTTCCGTCGCACTGACTGAAGAGCTGGTTGTCATCGAATGCGTTTCGGGCCAAGAGCGCAACTAGCAAAAGTTGTGTTATGGATTTCATGAAGCGCTCTGGCGGAACGACCGGATGCTCTTGGAAGCGTAAATCAGGCGCCGTTCGGAGGAACAGTCAGATCCGGCGCTTCAGTCAGAGGGGTGTCACGGGACCCCAGGGGGTGCGGGTCAGTGCATTGGAGGTAAGGGCATTGCACCGGAGCGTACCGAAGGCACGCGGTGAGCGCATGCCAAATCGGATCGATCCAATCAGCTGTCCTGGTTAGCTGGGGCTAAAGATCAGATATAGCAGGATCACGGCTGCGACGGCCGTCCAGCCGACTACCGTTGCGTAAGCTGTTACGCGCGTCGGCATTGGGCGGCATCTCCTGTATGAAGCAATCGAACGGCCACGCCAAGAGCGGCTTCGTACATCACTCAATATGAAACCCTGTGTCGTGGGTCCGCCATAACCCGGGATGCCTTCCCCTGTGAAGTCAGAAACAGTTCGCAAGCCAATAGAATAATCATGACGTTGCGATAGCGACACATCCAGGTGTCCCTTGCCTGCCGGGGGCCACCGTCGTGATTGCAAGCGGCTTTCAGCAACCGCTAACTGGGTGTACCTCCGCGATGGCTAAGCGCAGCGCTACTTGTGGCCGGAGCTCTGGCTAGATCGATCGTGTCTCGTCCAGCCCTCTGACATACCCAGCACCGGAAATTCGGTGCCGGTTAGAGGAGACCTATTTGTGCGTGCCGTACTGATTTCCCGTGCGTGGGTTCCGATATGTGCCTCCTCTGTGAGACGATCCCATTCCGCCCAAGTAAGAACCGCCGTGGCTGGAGGTGTGGTGCCCCCCTCCGTAAGAGACGCGCCCGCCGTGGCCGCCGCCTCTCGCCTGCGCAAAGGATGTCGAGCACACCAGGACCAATACGAGGATTGCTATTCGCTTCAAGGTAACTCTCCCTCAACGTCTCACCTTCGAGACCACGAACACGTCTTCTGAAATTCTCTGCGCCTGTGCAACCCGCAATCGCGCTATTCACACCCTAACGTTTACATTGCTGGCGTACTCGCACGAAGAACGGACCTGGAGCTACCGGGCAATCTGGCTCGAGGCAATTCCTACAAGGTTTTCGGGCAGCCCGCACAGGAAACGACAACCTTTGTACGGTGCGGACAGACGTATTGCTGTTAGGAGCCCGCAATTCGTCTAGTGTTCAGAGCGGGCAACCATGTGCGTTAGCTTGCGGGGATCGATCGTGCTCAACAAGGGAGAGACAAGTCGAGCGCATTGTAAGCTACGCCCCGTTGCGCGGGTGACTTTCTCCCCTGCGCATGCATCCCGATTCGGTGTCTTGCTGGCGCGACGCGGCGGAGGCCAGACTGCTCTCGCGTCGACCCAAAGCAGGGCCCAATCTGCGGCACATCGAGTGTGGTTTGATGGGCCATCGTGACCTTATCTCCAATAGCTTTTTGGCACTGATCGCGGCGGGGCTCGTGCTGCTCTGCTCGAGCCTGCTCGCCTTTGCCTTTACTTTGTGAGGACCATCCCATGAAATCATTCAAGCTGATCGGCCTGGCGCTCGGCGCATCTTTCGTGCTCTCCACAGCGGCATTCGCGGACGACCTCACCATCGCCGTTGCCGGACCAATCACCGGCGGCGAATCCGCATTCGGCCGGCAGATGAAGAACGGCGCCGAGATGGCGGTGGACCAGATCAATGCTTCCGGCGGCGTGCTCGGCAAGAAGCTCGCGCTCGACGTCGAGGACGATGCCTGCGACCCCAAGCAGGCGCGCTCGGTCGCGGAAAAGATTGCCAGCGCCAAAATCCCGTTCGTCGCCGGGCACTTTTGCTCCTCATCGTCGATCCCGGCATCAGAAGCCTATGCCGACGGCGGCGTGCTGCAGATCACACCGGCTTCGACCAACCCGCTGTTCACTGACCGGAAGCTGTGGAACGTGGCGCGCGTTTGCGGCCGCGACGACCAGCAGGGCTTGGTCGCCGCCCAGTACATCACGAAGAACTTTAAGGGCAAGAACATCGCGATCCTCAACGACAAGACTACCTACGGCAAAGGCCTTGCCGACGAGACAAAGAAGGGCCTCAATAAGGCCGGCATCATCGAAAAGATGTACGAGTCTTATAATAAGGGCGACAAGGACTTTAACGCGATCGTCTCGCGTCTCAAGCGTGACAATATCGAGCTTGTCTATGTCGGCGGCTATCATCAAGAAGCGGGCCTGATCCTGCGGCAGATGCGCGATCAGGGCCTGAAGACCGTGCTGATGTCAGGCGACGCGTTAGCTGACAAGGAATATGCCTCGATCACGGGCGCCGCCGGCGCGGGCACGCTCTTCACATTCGGACCCGACCCCCGCAAGAAGCCAACGGCGGCTGCGATCGTCGAAAAATTCAGGGCCAAGAACATCGACCCAGAAGGCTACACACTCTACACCTACGCTGCGATACAGGTGTGGACGCAGGCGGCGGCCAAGGCTGGCACCACCGATCCGAAAAAGGTGATGGATGCGGTCAAGGCAGGTTCCTGGGACACTGTGATCGGCAAGCTGGAGTATGACGCCAAGGGCGACATCAAGCAGCTCGACTATGTCATTTATAAATGGGACGATAAGGGCGGCTACGCTGAGGTGAACCCAAAGGGTTCTTGACGCGTCCCAACCCGACACAAGACGTTGGTGTGTGACGGCGGAGTTGGTGCGGTGATCAAATGCCGATCAGTCGATTTCTCCAGGGCAGCAAGCTAAACCCGGAAGAAATTGAGCGTCTGAACTCGGCCTACGTACAGACGCTGCGCTCGCTTGGCTTGGTTGATCGTAACGACCCTATCGCCGAACTCGTCGCAAGGAAGATTCTCAAGATCGGAGCCGCGGGGGTTCGCGACCCGGCAGAGATTTCCAAGCTCGCCGTCAAGCAGCTTGGTATCGTTAGACCGCCATCGATCTAAAGCCAGCGCGGCGGGCTCGCACGTATGGTTGGTTTTCCCCGGGACGCTCTATGAATTCAACTCGGCGCGCACAACCTACAGGCGTCGAGCCCCTAGGATCGGCGGAGCGTGCTGCAGCTGTGTGACACTCTGGAGGCAATAAAATCGAACCTGGCGTGATGTGCGATTGAGTCGGGTCCTTAGGATCGCTCCGTTTCGGATCCACGATCGTGGCTCACGTCAGATTGACAAAATGACGACTCGGGTGCGGACCGCGGGTGGCGCCGCTGCCGCGATTTTCCTTGAGCTCGCCGACGCGCGTTCGGCGTAATCGGTGGGACTTCGCGAACGGCGCTTGCAAACTCCGGAGCATCTGAATCGACGGCTGGCGACGGCTCGGCCACACGGGCCTGGCTCTCCATGTATTCCAGCACGGCACGTCCCTTCTCCGTGAGGTGCCAGCCGAACGCGTCGCGCTCGACAAGCCTCATCGCAAAGATGTTCAGATCAGGCACCCGGGCGGCAAGTCGCCTGGTGCGCTCGGACCAATCCTTGCCGCTCTTGGCCAAAATGGCCATGTCGCGCTTGAGAGCGTCGAGGCTGGCTACGCCATTCGGATAGCTAACGAGAAGCTTCAAGATAGTGACCTGAAGATTCATGGCCACTGCGTGCGAACTAAAAGTAGGCGAGCTTCTGGAGAAGGCCAACGCATGCAACATCACACAAAAAATATGACGAATAATGTGCCTCAAGCGCTCGCACGGAACAAGTCCGTCCGTGAAACGCGGACGGAACGGGGCGTACGCCTCAGACGTTTGCGCACAGATTGCTTAGCTGCTTCTGTGAGGCTGGAGTTTCGACATACGTCCGCATAGAGGGATTGAATCGTAAGCAGAGCCACAGCCGATGATCTCGAAGTAGGTCGCGAGTGAGCCGCCGGGGTGCGCCTTACTTTCGCGCAGCTGGATACGGCTGGACGGCTTGGCGGCCTGCGATGCAGGGTGATTCGCCCGATCGGACGTATTGGCGCGTCATTGAGGGGAGAATACTGTTTGGTCGTACCTGCCGGTGGTCACGTCGACGCGTTGCTGATGGCCACGAACGACGTTGCGCTCACAAGGAACAAACTAGACCTGCGCCTGAAGCGATCGTCGCCGGCGAGCAGAATGGTAGATCGGGCTAATCGGGCTGCCGTTCGTGTTGGGACGCCAACGACGCCGCTCATCGTCTTGCCATCGCCGCTACTCGCTAGCTTCTCCCATTTTGTCGCTCCGTCGCGTCCGACAGTGAGCCCAGCAGAAGATGAAGCGGCGCAAGATGGAGCGGACGCGCTTCTAACGGACTACGCGAAGGCGCGTAAGCTGCGCCCTTTTTCGATGATTCAATAGCGCATCCCACTTCGTGCATCTCGAAATCGTCGATACTTTTGCTGGCTAATCCTGCGAACCAGTTTAGCCACGCTTCTCCCCGTAGAGACGATGCAGCGGGCGTCTCGTGGTGCGTTAGCCTGTAGCCTCGTGTCTTTCGTTCAGCGCGGTCCATCAGTTTTCGGAACTGCTCGTATGGGCCAGGCTCGGGGCGGGCCGGCCTATTTGCTGATCCGAACCGCCGCGATCCAGGCAGAAATGCAGGATGACACGATGGTTCGGGCACGTCCGCCCTGTACGTCTCGAGCTCTAAGCCCGCAGACGGCTTGCTGCGCATGGCGCGATAAAAGCAAACAGGATGAGAGCGCTATTCCATCGCTAAAGCCCAACTGCCTCGATCTTCAGCCACGTCGAGGATGATGGATAAGATAGACGACGCAGCTTTGATCAGAGCTCAACAGCCAGTTCGGATTGCTCGACCGTATGTTCAACTCAGCCGTGTAGCGCTCACCATTGATTAAGAATTCTGTCCTCCAACGGCGCCGCAGGGTCGGCAACTGCCCCCAGCCGTCCAGTAAGTCCATCAGCTCCTTCGATACCTCTTGGCCGCCGTTACCCCATTGGCGGTGGTCCCAGGCCCGGCCGACGAACCTTCCGAAATCCTGCAGCCCGCTGCCGTCGATGACGGACGATACCCCGACCGCCCTGGCAACAGACGAGGGGCCGGCTTCTTGGTCGTCCCCGCCCCGAGCCCCACGGGAATCATACGGCATGGAGGATTCCCCAGCCTCAATGGACGATGAGGGAGGGATTTGATCCCACGGGATAAGTGGCGACGCCGGCTCGGTACCACCACCGTTCCATGGTGAGGCCGGCTCGATACCAAATGGTGGAAGCTCGTCGGAAGCCCCGTCCTGCGGCGCGCTCTGTTGGGACGACGGCGCCGCAGAGGACGATATCTCGGCCGCGCGCGATGGATACTGAGGCTCGTCACGCAACCTGTCAAAATTCAGACCGCTATCGTGGTCCGGCAATGATTTCAGATCGCCAGAAGTCGCATATGGCTGCGCAGCCCCGGCCGGCGACGATGTCCCTTCAACCACCCCGGAGGAACCGTCGATGCGCCCTTCCGCTAGCCCGTGGGGTGCCATCCCGAACGCGTTGGGCCCAGGGACGAGATCAATGTTAATGCCTTGCGGATTGTATGGGGTCCGCTCCCTTATTCCTGCCGCCAACTGCGCTGTGTAGGGCCGACCATGGATGCTCACATCGCTCGGTTGGAACTGCACCGGCAGTTTGCCGCTTCTGCGCAGTTCACCGATCAGAACGTCCGGCACCGGCTCCCGACCCGGTTGCCAGCACGAGCCGAGGATATATCCGAAATCCTCCGCTCGCAGGTCTCGACCGAAACTCGAGGACGGCTCCGCAGCCCTGGCAGATGACGATGGTCCGGCGGCTTGATCCCTCGGCGGAAACGCACCATCGAGGCGTCCCCCGGATGGGGGAAATACCCGCAATGCGCCGTGCTGTGGAGCGCCTTCCCGGGCTGCCATATTTTCCAAAAATGGCCTCACCAGTTCATAGTCCTGCTCGCTCAAGGCCAAGGCCTCTGGCGATCCCGCAGCCCCCGGCGACGCGCTGGGCGCCGCCCAAGCGCCGTACACGGATGACCGCTCCCCAAGCCTGTCCGGCGGCAATGGCCCAGGGACATCCGCCGTCGGTGGAGCTTGAGCATCGTCACGTGACCCGTACGCCGGACGTGCATCCGGCACCGTAACAACATGGTGCTCTGCACCGGCCCCCGCGGTCGGCTCCGCATGCTCGCGGCATGCCCCTCGAAGGCGCCTCAGCGCGGCAGTGATCTTGGGATCATAAGCCTTGTAGTCATTAGCATGCTGCGTCAGCGTATCGTCGTGCAGCCGGCCAGCCATCGGCTTCTGGTTTTGCTCTTGGAGCCAATCGCTGAAATTGCGAAGAACTCCGGCGTAGTCGCTGACAGTGTTCGGTTGCAGAGGCGAGGGCGCCCCCCTGAAGGAGGAAATAAGCCTCTCGTCCTCAGCACACCTCGCCTTCAGATGGTCGCCGGGCTTGGCGGTACGGCGCTCCACCGGAGCTCCGGCAACGACGTCCCGAAGGCGGGCCAACGCCCTTTCGAACGAAAGAACCTCCTGCGCATAAAGCCCCAGCTCGTTTGTATGGGCATGCACATCGGTATCCAGATGATTAAGCCGACCGGCCATTGGCGGTCTCTCAGCCTTGCGAAGCCAAGCGCTAAACCTTCGCAGCGAGTTTGCCATCCGTCGAACGTAGTCATCGGCGAGGTCACCCTTGTTGGCTTCCTTTTCGAAGTACGAAATAAGTGCCGCATCAATTTCGAAGTGAAGCGCCTCCTCCTGGTCAGAGGGCCTATCGGGCGAGTTATGCTTTGGCTTCTTATGCGGCGGACTGCCTGTCATGGTCCATCTCCGATTCAGGCGAGTCTGTGTTTCAGTAACTCGACAGCAAGAGGCATGCCAACAACCCCGTGCTAAGCCTTGAAACGATTCGCACGCGAAGCCTTGCACCACTTCGAGTGCCATGTTGCAGCTGTTTTCCTTCCGAACAGCAAACGTCGAGAGGCAAGCGGCGGCGGCCTGCGTGATCACGGATATTCTCCCACTGACGGATCCTGGATGACGGAAGCCGCGGCCGTCGATCTAGGCTATCACGACATCGCGCTCATCTGCGCAAACAACATTGCAGCTTCGGATGGCCCAAGCCCAATGATGCCTACAAAACTCGGCGGCGGCATCGGAATGTCTCGATGAGTTGGCTTCCAGAGATGCAGGCAATACCGGCTGTTGTTCACATACCGCGAATGAGGCGGATGCAGCTGCATCGCGCATTCCTCTTCATCCCAGAATAGGTCTTTGACGAAGGACATCTCTTCCCAGTTTGGGCACCGCCGCGGGGTCGAGACGGACACTTGCTCCCAGCCTGGACGCACAAGTCCACTGATCTTGAGCTCACAGCCGCAGGGCCCTTGTACAAAGAATACGCCACAAGGACCTGATCCAGGAGCGCTAGCGAACCGGCCATATCGCACTCGGCCTGCCTCCAGTTTTTCTAAGATCTGCGAACGCACTTCCCCTCCTTTGCCTCGCGAATAGCCGTGAAATCGACGTAAATGACGTTGTTTCGGGACTCACTAAGCGGCGCCAGCTGAGTCTTCGACACCACGTTCCGGTACCATTCTCCAGCTTGCACTAACTGCTGCATTTCGAACAATCTGCTGAGCAAGCCGCAGATGTCGATCATCTCTTGTCCTCCACTGCACCCCTTCGAACCATCATGCCCCGACCATCCGCCGAAGCGGTGTCAGCGGCACGCCTGAGCAGCGCATGCCCAATCCATCATCGCCGGATCGCGCGCATCAGCTCCCGCTCGCATCAGCTCGAGCTCGTCGCGAGAGCCCTGTCGGCCTGCTCTTTTTGGTTTCAGCATCCAGATTCTCCTCTCTTTCGCCCCGCGCGACTTCGTCCAGCCTGCCGCAAGACGCATGACTTGGTCCTCGCGATTGGCAGGGATTGCATCAATTGCCTCGAGGAACAGCTCGCCAAAGAGGGCCTTTGCGTCCCCTCTGCCAGCCCGTTCGGATGAACGTCTCGGTTATGAGCTAGCCTCATGCGAATAGCTCGGAGCAATTGATTATTGCTCATCGATGGCGGCTAAGCTGGCGTGAAAGCGAGCCTCCGCCCGGACGCGGGCAGCGGACGAGCGCGGCGGTCACCTGCGCCACTTACTAGCCGTCGCTTATTGCTGCACGCGTTCAGCGCTCGTGGAAACGCTTCAGCGCATGACGTAGCTGCGTCATCAGATTTGTCGATCGCTGATGCGTCGACAATCAGTATGCTCAATATGATTGTATCGACGATTCTTCGTCAGTGTGTTCTCCATTGTAGCCGGCGAACCACCTAGCGCCTTCAGCGATTGAGGACTCCCAAAGGCGACGCTGTCCGATACTAGCTCTCTACTTAACATTTTAGTCCATCAGCCCTCGCTGCTCGCCGCAGCCTGTAACAACGCCAATGAGTCATCTATGTGGCCACATGAACCAAGTTTGCGCCAAGAGCAGGATCGAACTCGCATTCGCCGCCGCAACGGGTCTGTGGTTAACAGCCACACTCGGCTCGCGCTGCCCGCGCACCGGTACGTCAGAGTCGCCGGCCATCTGGCCTAATGAAAACCGTATGTCCGGTCGGGTCGTAAGCGTTTGACAGTTCCCCGTCGCTACGTCTTCAAGTGGGGGAACGATTCAATGAACGCGATTGTTAAAAAGAGTCTGCGAACGTCGTGAGGCAGCCGCCGTAAGCTAGCTCACGGAACTTCGTTCGCCGGCCACTCAGGATACGTTGTCGTGGTTGAGGTGCCGCTTTCGAACATTGTAACTCACTATCCAGATCACGCCGATCGCGATTGGCACGAAGATTGCGGTTAAAAAAGAGGGGTCTACACGCAGTCCGACGTCTTGCGCCCCCTTGGCGAGGTAGCCGAACAGGCTGACTACATAGTATCCGATCGCCGCGACCGATAATCCCTC
This sequence comes from Bradyrhizobium sp. INPA03-11B, assembly GCF_040446015.1. Lineage (NCBI taxonomy): Bacteria > Pseudomonadati > Pseudomonadota > Alphaproteobacteria > Hyphomicrobiales > Nitrobacteraceae > Bradyrhizobium > Bradyrhizobium sp. INPA03-11B. Next base: position 2,904 of record NZ_JASGSR010000048.1, on the reverse strand, counting down.
GACCGTGCACTGCAGCCGAAGTTGCTGTCTCGTACGCTCGCTAATTGCGTGCAGAAGGTCACGATTCTGCTGCTCGATCTCGACATCGACGCGGGTTCGCAACAGATCGGCCGCGCGTACCAGCTTGACCGACAGACTCGCCTGACGATCCTCCACGGTCGCGCAGGTCCGCATGGCTGGCGCCATGCGACGCGCCAGAAAGGACGACCAAGTCGGATAGCCCGCGACATCGCTGCCTTCAATGATGGACAGTCGCGATTGGACCAGCTCATTGTAGGCCCTGCTGGCGCCAAAGCGAAACAGGCTGCCCGTCGCGCCTCTTTCGAATGAGGCGGCCAGCGCCGTCAGTTCGGCAAGCAGGCGGTTGTTGAATTGCAGCCCCTCTGAGCCCTGCATTTCCTCCAGCGCCTCAACAAGACGGCGATCGATGCGGTCGACGGACGGGGCAAGCTCAAGAGCCGCCGACAGGCCAAGCAGCGCCAAGGGACGATAGGTCTCGATTTCTAGGACCCGCTGGACCAACGCACCGAGATCATACGGCGTCAACCCGAGGTCGCAGACAAGGATCCTGGAGAATCCCCTTGCGTCCACGCGAAAGTCTGAGGCCACAACGCCCGTGGCCCCCTTTGTGGCAACCATAGCGAGGCTGCTCTTGTCAAAAAGCTGTTCAGCACGTTTGGTCGGCGAGGTGCCCTGCTCCACTTCCAACTTGTTTGCCACCAGTAGTGGTCCGGCTTGCCGCAACGCGCGGATCAGCGATTGAACGGTATCATCGAAATCGTCGAATTGGCGAGCCTCAGGACCATTTGCGGCACTCCAGATCCAGGTGAATGTCGCAAATTCCGAATGCTGCTCCCAGCGTAGCATAGCAGGTCCGATTACGATCTGATGATGTTTCGCCGACGGCTCGGGCGGTGGAAGGTTGTGCTGATGGCAGAAATCGACAAAGCGCTGGCGATCGCTGGCGGCCGCTTCGCCCTGCGCGAGAAAGGCGAAGTGAATCACGCTGAATGGCGAGACAAGGCGCGTGAAAGGGCGCGCGTGCACTTCATTGAGCACAGCGTCGCGTTGCGGATGCAGCTTGAAGGTTCGCAAGTCCAATTCATCGAGCATGTACTGACGCCTCACTTCAGAAATGAGCAAGCAACAGCGAGCCTCGACACGAGCGGCTTTGGCGATACGGGAAACGGGTGCACCCGCGAGCCACAGATCGAAATGACGTCAATGATCAATGCAGAGGCCACCTTCAGCTCGTGAAAGTGGCCTTACGAGAGCGCGATCAAGGCTAGCAAATTAAGCCCGAACCGCATACTGCATTGCCGATTGACACGTCGAAGCTCAAGTACGGCTCCCATCCTGTTGCAGCGCCGTCTTGCTGGCGCGCGAACGCGGTGCAGGATTTGGGCCAGTGCGGAAGCAGCGAACACTCGTTTTCTCTGCTATTCGAAGATGTCGGCAGCGGGTTTCCGGCATGACGGCGCGCTCCTTTTGACCGCAGCGCGCCTGGCTGTGTACAGCATCCGGTGCTGCCTACTTGAGCAAGCGAACCGCGTCCCGCCGTCGCCAAAGCCTCGGAAAATCCGACAAGGTCGAGGAGGCTTGCAACAGGATGCGGAAATATCTGACGAAAGAAAAATTGACGTGAGGTTAGAGCCAGGCCGCGCGTTGCGATGCCCGCCGCTGTCCGTGGCGCCAGGCCGGCAAAAGTCGCAGCATCTGTTGACTGCAAACCAATGGAGCAGACTGCTCGATGACTGACGGGGTGATATGGCAGACGGGCTGTCCCGGACGCCTCCTCAATGTTTGGGGACCCTCGCGCGGTATAGGCCGCGAAACAGCGTAACCGCAGATAAGCGAATTTCAAGAAACGTCGGCGTATGGCTGCTTGGGACCGGCTGCCTTGCACCAGCCATGACCGGTTAAAGACGTCGATGTAGGGAACCCGACGCCTCGCTAAACCGTTCCCGCGCGCGCCGGCAAACATGGTTTTCTCATCTTAGGCGATGCGCAGCAGCGCTCGCCGGTGGCACGCCGATTGCTCAGATGGAAAACGTTCGAGCCGAGAGGCGGTATGCTGCTGTCCTTAGCCATGATCGCCGGCATCGAGCAGATGTTCGTCCGGCTTGGTGACTTCATTTGCAGTGACCCTAGCCATGGCTCTGCCGACTAGCGCAGTGCAAGAAGGTGTATGGATGACACATTGGCGCACTTCAAAACAAGCCATGTTCGAGAATGACAAATCCGCTCGCACGCCAGGTCCTGGGGCTCCACAGACGCAGAGAGCCTGGAACTTCTGGCCGCTCGCGGCGCTTCTTCTTAATGCGCTCCTTTGGGCCGGGATCTGCTGGCTCGTCGCGATATTATCGTGATCGAGATGGCGTCGTCGAAGAGGCAAGCCCGCGCACAGACAGGCGCGATAGAAGGTCCCGCAGGAACGACGAATCCGACGTACGTCACTGGATAAGGTGCCGCTGGACCGCTCCAGGGCGGGACGACTTATGACGCCCTATCGAGTTTGGCGACGTCCAAGGCGGACCAGACTCGGCATTGTTACGCAAGCAGAAGCAGTCAGCGGCAGCCTGATTGGGTGGCTGGCAGAACACCGAGCATCGAGCTGAAGAGTTCGATCAACGGACTTGCTCTCGCGTGAGTCCGCCCACGAGACACCTGCATGGCAGCGTGCCTACGTTCAAATGGTGCACCCACGTTTGCCCTGATCACGACGACGACAATCCGCGATTCACGCTCGATTTTCCCCATGACCAACTGTTGCGCGAGAACAGGCATCATCCCGCGGCGGCGTTGTTAGGTCCTCTCTCGTTCGCTTGCATACACCCAGCTCAAATTGACAACCGGAAGAATAATTCCGAACGGATGCAAGCTTGGTTGGTCCTATTCGGACGA
>NZ_JASGSR010000047.1:0-57123 GCF_040446015.1 Bradyrhizobium sp. INPA03-11B | reverse complement strand
GATCAGGAGCCACCTTCAGAATCCCTTTCTGTCGATTTGGCAACTACTTGCCGAAGCCAACATGCGATTCCCCTGCCCTGGAGGGGGAGGGTCGGCTCATATGGAGCGCAGCGGAATGTGAGACGGGGTGGGGTGATCTCTCAACACGGACAGTGATCGAGTGGAGGGACTGTCACCCCACCCCGTATCGCATCTTGCTGCGCGCGATGCGATACGACCCTCCCCCTCCAGGGGAGGGTGAACGGACGCCGTATCCGCATTGCTGATCTGCGTCCGGGCCGGTCCGCCATTCTCGCCTGTTGGTGATCGCAGCCGCGCTCTCTATCTTAACCGAGCCCTTTCCCCGATCCCGGATTTACCTCGCATGAGCACCCTGTTTTCCCCGATCGAACTGCGCAGCCTCAAACTCTCCAATCGCATCATGGTCTCGCCGATGTGCCAGTACTCGGCCGTCGACGGCTCGGCCACCGACTGGCACTTCACCCACATCAACATGCTGGCGCTGTCGGGCGCCGCGATGTTCTGCATCGAGGCCACCCATGTCGAGGATATCGGGCGGATCACGCCGGGCTGCCTCGGGCTCTACAGCGATGCCAATGAGGCGGCGCTGAAGCCGATCCTGGCTTCGGTGCGCAAGCATTCCAAGGCGGCGGTCGCCATGCAGCTCGCGCATGCTGGCCGCAAGGCCTCCAGTCAGCGTCCCTGGGAAGGCGGGCAGTTGATCCCGATTGCCGAAGGCGGCTGGCAGACCGTTGGGCCTTCGGCGGTGCCGCACAAGGAGAGCGAGGCCGCGCCTCTGGCGCTCGATGACGCCGGTCTGAAGCGCATCCGCGAGGCCTTTGTCGCGTCGGCGAAACGCGCCGACCGGCTCGGCATCGACGCGCTCGAGCTGCACGGCGCGCACGGTTATCTGCTGCACCAGTTCCTGTCGCCGATCGCCAACAAGCGCACCGACCGCTATGGCGGTTCGCTCGAGAACCGCATGCGCTTCCCGCTGGAAGTGTTTGATGCGGTGCGCGCCGTATTTCCGGATCACAAGCCGATCGGCATGCGGGTGTCGGCGACCGACTGGGTCGAGGGTGCCTGGGACCTTGCGCAGACAGTTGAATTTGCCAAGGAGCTGAAGAAGCGCGGCGTCGACTGGATGGACGTCTCTTCCGGAGGCGTGTCGCCGCTGCAGAAGATCCCGCTCGGGCCGGGCTATCAGGTGCCGGCGGCGCAGGCGGTGAGGGAGGCGACCGGCGTCACCACGATGGCGGTCGGCCTGATCACCGAAGCAAAGCAGGCCGAAGAGATCGTCACGTCAGGCAAGGCCGACATGATCGCGCTCGCCCGCGGCATGCTTTACGACCCGCGCTGGGGCTGGCACGCCGCCGCCGAGCTCGGCGGCGAGGTGAGCGCGCCGCCGCAATATTGGCGCTCGCAGCCCTCGACCCAGAAGGCGCTGTTCGGCAAGACCACGTTCGGCGCGCGGTAGAGCCGCAGCCCGGATGCAGCGCAATCCGTGGGATCTCGCAGCCTGCTCAACTGCCCGGATCGCGCTTCGCTCCATCCGGGCTACCTCCGCGCATCGCCACGGAATGACGATGTGATCCATTGAGCCATTGTTCTGCCGTAGCCTCGGCAGCTACTCTCTGCAGCGCGTGCGCAAGATACGCATCGAAACAAAGAGAGGAAACCCATGGAACTCGGATACTTCGCGATGCCGTCGCATCCGCCGGAGTGCGGATTGAAGGAGGGCCACGACTGGGACCTGCAGACGCTGCGCTGGCTGGATGAACTCGGCTATCAGGAAGCCTGGATTGGCGAGCACCATACCGCGCCTTGGGAGCCGCATCCGTCGCCTGATCTGTTGGTCGCCCAGGCGCTGCTGCAGACCAAGAACATCCGCATCGGCCCCGGTGGCTTCCTGCTGCCGTATCATCACCCGGCTGAGCTTGCCAACCGCGTCGCGATGCTCGATCACATCTCGAACGGCCGGTTGAACTTCGGCGTCGCCGCCTCGGGTCTGCCGAGCGACTGGGCGATGTTCAATGTCGACGGCATGTCCGGGCAGAACCGCGACATGACCCGCGAGGCGCTCGAGATCATCCTGAAGATGTGGACCGAGCCGGGCCCGTGGACCCATAAAGGCAAGTTCTGGACGGTGACCAAGCCGGACACGATGTTCGATTTCCTCAAACCTCACATCAAGCCTCAGCAAGCACCGCATCCGCCGATCGGCGTCGCGGGCCTGTCGAAGAACTCGGATACGCTGAAGCTCGCCGGCGAGCGCGGCTTCATTCCGATGAGCCTCAACCTCAATCCGGCCTATGTCGGCAGCCACTGGGACTCGGTCGAAGCCGGCGCGGCCAAGACCGGCCGCAAGCCGAGCCGCAAGGACTGGCGGATGGTGCGCGAGGTGTTTGTCGCCGACACCGACGCGGAGGCGTGGAAGCTCTCGACCGGCGACATGATGGGCCGGATGATGGGCGAGTACTTCCTGCCGCTGCTCGGCCATTTCGGTTTCAAGGATTATCTGAAAGCCTCACCCGCCGTGCCTGACAGCGACGTCACGGTCGAATATTGCGCCCGCAACAACTGGATCGTCGGCTCGCCCGCGACCGTCACCGAGAAGATCGAGAAGATCTATCAGGAGGTCGGCGGCTTCGGCGTGCTCCTGGTGTTCGGCTTCGACTACAAGCACAAGCCCGAGGCCTGGCACAATTCGCTTCGGCTCTTGAAGCAGGAAGTGCTGCCGCGGCTGAAGCATCTCGACGCCTCGGTCGGCCGCGCGGCGTAGCCTCGAATGGCGAGTGCGGGGCGGCACCGCTGCCGTCCCGCGCTCGTGTCATGATTAGAAGCCATACGCCGGCGTCGGCGTTTCGCTTACGTGATTACTACGCTACGCGTTCTTCATCCCGTCATCCCCGCGCAAAGGCTTTGCCTTTGTCGCTGGAGGAGCGCGGTACGCGCGTCTCGAAGGATGAACGGCCCGGCTGGTGGCGTCGCCCTTCGAGACGCCTGCTGCGCAGGCTCCTCAAGGTGACGGTCGGAAAAGGCCGGCTGCATTACGTCGCACCCAGCCAGAACCGCGTTTCGGTTTCCGCCCAGCCCTTGCCGATGCGCTTGCTCAGCCAGGCATCGCTGCGCTTCAGGTGGTGATGCCTCCGAATCGCTCGTGAGAATTATCCGGTCGATATGAATCTGGCGCGTGCTCGCCGGGATTCGTGGGGGCGTGTTGGATCGTTCCGGGCTCCGGCAGCTCATCTGGAACGGGCCGCGATCCGCGGAAGCTGCCGTGCCTACATCAAGCGCACCGTGACCTTCGCCTTGCCCTTGTGATCGCCGTAGAACCATTTGGTGATCCAGGGGACGCCGATCACGGCCTGGTTGACGTAGAGGAAGATCTCGCCGCTGCGATCGGCGGTGAACCTTGCCTTGTAGACCTGCGGGTCGGTGTTCGGCGCCGGCAGCGGGTCCAGAAAATATTCATCGACGCCGGTCTCTCCGACCCGCGCGATCAACCTGAACCAGGGCCGGAACAAGATCCGCCGCAGGAAGATAGTGAAATAGCCACGCAACTGCTTCGCGCCCTCGATGGTCGAGGTCCGGTATCCGATCGGGGTCACCGCACGTCCGGCGTCCTCCCATGGCTCCGACATCGTGATCGCGATCTCGTACTTGAATCCGGTGCGGACCTTGAGGCCGGTCGGCGCACAGATCGTGCTGGTGTCGAAGTCGGTGGCATCCTGCGGGATGCCCTTGTCGACGGCGACGAGCTTGTCGGCCGCGGTCCCGCTGCAGAAGGCGCCCATCGAGTCCGCGGCATTGAACAGGAAATGGCTGAGCAGCGTCGCGCCGAACCAGACCAGCAAGGCTGTGAGCAGGAAGGGCACGACATGCCGCTTCCCGACATTGAGGATCCACTGATAGATCGTGCTGGTGCGGAATCGATAGATCGCATCGTGCATGAGCCCGGAGAGCGGCGTCGGGCTCGCGCGGTCACGCCAGATGATCCGCATCCTGTCGCTGATCGTTGCGCTGAGCGAATTGCCGACGCCCATCAGCACGAAAACGGCGATGATGCCGCCGGCAAACCATTCCGGGTTGCCGGCGTACCAGTCGGTCCACCAATGAAGCGAAGCAGGCAGGAAGGATTCCACGAAGCGCACCAGCTCCGAGATCATCCTGAACCAGGAGCTGAATTCATGCTCCTTGTGCTGGTTGTGGAACAGCCAGAACGCCGCCAGATGCAGCGACGCCGCCAGCGTCGCGAAGTAGGCGATCCGCCGCATCCAGACGAAATTCCACAGCTTCTCCTGCGCGGCATAGCGGGCCGGTGCGCCGGTGGGCGTTTCGAACGTATTGGAGGCCAGCGGTCTGATCTGGCCGCTGCGGGAGACGACCACGTAGTTCGGCGGAAGCCCGATCGGGGCATAGGCATTGGCGCCGCTGTCGATGCGCTCGAACACGCTCTCGTGGATCTTCGGCATCGGCACGCTGACGCCGGCATAGGGATCGTTGCAGAGGTCGGCGACCTTGCGCGGACCGTATCGGTAATAGGCGCCGAGGCCTGCGCGCGAATCGTAGAGCCGGCCATCCTTGTCCTCTGAGGACTTGATCGCCTTGATCGCATCGGGATCGGCAATCGGTGCGCTCTTGAACACAAGCCCGCGCTTGACGGCCTCGTCGACCAGCCAGGCCAGCGGCACGAATGCGACGGCATCGTCCGGATAGCCGCCACCGACATTGGCATGCATGCCGACGAACCACACCTGGACGAGGCGCTCGCCATCGATGGTTGCCGGCACCGCCGGTGCGGGCTGTCCCGGCTCCTGCTCGGTCCAGAGCACCGGATGAAAGGTCGTGCGCTCGTCATCGAGCGCAAGCGCGTGCCGCGCCCACTTGACCCGCGGGCTGAGAATCCGGTTCGGTAGTTCGAGCGGCCACACCCAGTTGGAGATGCCGCGCGTCATCTCGTCGATCGGCAAGCCGTAGGCCGCGACGGTGTCCCAGATGCCGACGAACTCAATCGATGGCACCTGCTTCCGGGCAATCCCGGCATAGGGCTTGTTGCCCTTGAGGCGGTCCAGCACCGGCACGAGGATGTAGTCGCGCAGTGCGCGGAACAGCACCTCGATGCGCCAGATCGAGTGGTAGCCCGCCGCCCGGTACGCGCGATAGGCCTTCACCGCGCCGTCGTGCAGTTCGGCCTCGGTGTCGGCGACGATCAGCCCCTGATCGAGGATGAGGGCGGCAAGTGTGCGCACCGTGAATGCGCCGCGGCTGAATCCGAACAGATAGATCTGCGAGCCGTTCTGGTGGTCGTAGTTGCGGCAGATGAATTTGTAGGCGTCGAGGATGTTGCGCTTGAGCCCGTAGCCGAAGGCGCCGCCGAGCAGCGCAAGCGGGACAAAGGACGACGTGCCGACGCCGTCATCATACTTGGCGGCCTGCGCGTTGCCCTGCAAATCGAGCGACTGGAATATCCGCCAGACATTGGTGCGCCAGACGCTGGAGGCGGCGTTACCGGTGCCGTCGGACAGGATAATGATCTTCGGACTCGGCATTGAAGGAGGCCCGCTGAAATGAATGAAGCCGATGGCGCAGCGTAGCAGCAGCCGGATCGATTGCTACCTTGGATCGATCAATATTCATTCCATGCCGCGATAGGTGTGAACTGGCGCACAAAAGCGTCACGAGGTCGCGGCCATTTGAGACGTGACGACTTTCGCGACGTGTCGAAAAGGCCTAGCTTGATTGGCGGCGCAATTCATTGATGAGGCATAGCGATGCGCAGCCGCGTCAGAAAATTTGCCCATGTCCTGGAGCGCTTCGGCCTTGCCCTGGCGGGCGCAGCAAGCGGCCTGTTCGTCGCCATCCATGTCGGCTCGAGCGTGTCGGCGTTGACCTCGCAGGCGTTCCTGCTGATCATGATGCTGGGCGGCGCGATCGGCTTCTATCTCGGCATCGATACGCCGCCAAAGCTCTTCCACCCGAAGGACGGCGCCTCGACGCGCAAGATCGATGCGGCGGAGCTGCTCAGCGCGATCGGCACCTTCCTCGCGACGATGGTCGCGTTCTTCTCGGTCGGCGTCGTGGTGCTGCGCAGCGAGCCGGACATCGCCTGGACCGCGGCGATCATGGCGGGCTGGGTGCTCGGCGTCGCCATGCAGATCGTCGCCGGCACGATCGCCCGCACCCGGGTCTGACGCGGCGGAGCGAGGCCAGGCCGGCCTCGCGCTCCGCCTGGCTCATTTATTTGCGATCTTGCTGGGGTCCTTGACCGCCTTGAAGGTCTCGTGCTCGACGGCGTAGAGCTCGCCGCCGACCTTCTCGACCTTGCGAATGTAGATGTCGTGGATGACGTCGCGCGTCATTGGGTCGATCGACATCGGCCCGCGCGGGCTTTCCCAGGCCATGCCCTTCATGGCTTCGATCAGCGCGTCACCATTGGTCTTGCCGCCGGTCGCTTTCAACGCCGCGTAGATCAGATGCATGCCGTCATAGGCGCTGACGCTGATGAAGTTCGGGCGGACGTTGGCATTGGCCTTGCGGAACGCCGCGACATAGTCGCGGTTCAGATCGGAGGGATGCGCCGCGGAGTAGAACCCCGCCGTGATCGTGCCGATCATGGCATCGCTCATCCCCGGCAGGTCCTCGTCGTCGGCGAGGTCGCCGGGGCCGATCAGCTTGATCCCGCTCTTGTCCAGCCCACGCTCGACAAATTGCTTGGCCAGGATACCGGCCTGGCTTGTCGGGACGAAAATGAACAGCGTATCGGGATTGCCGTCCCGCGCACGCTGCAGGAACGGCGCGAAGTCGGGATTGACCAGCGGCACTTTCAGCGCTTCGACGACCGATCCGCCCGCCGCGGTGAAGCTCGCCGAAAATACCCCGGCGGCTTCACGCCCGGGTGCCCAGTCGGAGGCGATGATGGTGGCCCGCTTCGATCCGTTTTTGGCCGCCCAGTCCGCCAGCACGCTGGCCTGCTGCGCATGCGTCCAGCTGGTGCGCACGAAATAGGGCGACCTTTCGGTCACGATCGATGTGCCCGATATCATGACGACGGTTGCCGTCCTGCTCTCGGTGACCAGCGGCGCGAGTGCCAGCACGCTCGGCGTCAGCCCGCCGCCGAGGATCGCGGCCTTGTCGCTGACGATCAGCTCCTGCGCAATGCGCTTGGCGTTATCAGGTACGCTGGCATCGTCCCGGACGATCAATTCGATCTTGCGGCCGGCGACCATATCGCCGTGTTGCGCCATGTAGAGCCGCGCCCCGGCAACCGCCTGCTTGCCGACCGGCCCCAGCACGCCGGTCAACGGCATCACCAGCCCGACCCTTACGACGTCTTGCGCCCGGGCGGGTCCCAATTGCATCGCCGCGAGTGCCAGAACAGCCCCGGCCAACACGGCAAACGATGTCCTTGACATGGTCAACCTCCCGCGGGCCCGGAAATGACGTCGGGCCGGTTCGCGACTATCGGCTTCGCCGCGGGGAAGTCCTGATCAAGAAGTGACAGAACGACGAAATTCCTGCTAAATTTGCCGGATTGGTGCCGTCTGTGTGGGCATGGAGTGACCTCTATGGACCCGGCAACTGATTCTGTTTTGGCATTTGATTCATTTGTATTGGACCTCGCCCGCGGCGTTGTACGCGTGAACGGCGTCGACCTTGATCTCAGGCCGAAGTCATTCGCGGTGCTCCGCCATCTCGCCAGCAACGCCGGTCGGTTGATCTCCAAGCAGGATCTGCATGCGGCAGTCTGGGGCAACGTCGCGGTCTCTGACGATTCACTGGTCCAATGTATCCGCGAGCTGCGCCTGAAGCTGCGGGATGACGACCATCGCATCATCAAGACGGTGACGCGACGGGGCTATCGCCTCGATGCTGAACCGATTCCGCCCTCCGACGATCATGAACCGCACAACGCTCCGCGCCGGGCGTCGACTTGGCGCGTCGCAGCACGCTTGGCTGCGCTTCCCCGATGGTTGCTTGTCGCCGGCGTGTCGCTGACCGTCTTCGCGGTTCTTGCCGTCGTGCCGTCGATTGCCAACGGGATGTGGCATCCTCTGGCGGAATTGGCGAGCTGGCTTGCACCGCAGGATCACGGCATCGTGCCGAACTAGTCGCCGGCACGATCGTCCGCACGCGCGTCTGACTACGCCTTGCGCGTGACGCCCAATCCTGCGAGGTGCGTGTCGACGAACTGCGCGACCCGCTCGCGCAGCTGCTCCGGCGGCACCGCGACCATGCGCTCCTCGAGGCCCAGCGAGATGATGCCGTGGACCGCGGAGAACATCATCCGCGACAGCTGCGCCACGTCGGTCGGATCGCGATCGGGCAGCAGCCGCACCAGCGGCGCATGCATCAGCGCGAACGCATCCATCACCATCGCCAGGATATCTTCCGGAAACGGCCGGTCGTCCTCCATCCGGTGCTCGAACAGCGAGCGCAGCAGATTGGCGTGCTCGGTCGCGAAGCCAAGATAAGCGTCCGCGAGCCCGTGCAGCTGGCGCAGGGGATCGTCGGCCGGGACGGCCTTGAGCCGCGCGGTCAGGGCCTGAACGGTCTCCCGGTTCACGGTCAGGATCAGGCCGTCGAAGTCGCCGAACTCGTTATAGACGCTGCCGATGGAGCAGCCGGCGGCTTCGGCGACATCACGAACCTTCAATGATCTCAAGCCTTTAGTTGCGATATACCGGCGCGCGATCTCGATCAGCAGACTTCGCCGCTGAAGTTTTTTCCGGTCCCGTCGCGATTCCTCTTGAACAATGTTCATTTTCGAGCTACTAATTTGAGCGTTGCTCAAGTTGACATAGGAGGCCGCTCACATGCAGACCCTAGCACTTCAATTGACCACCACCTTTGTCGATGACGCGATCGAGCTCGTGAAGGGCTTTGGCCGCGCCATCCTCTCCCTGGCGACGGCGCCGATCGAGCGGATCGCCCGCGCCTGCGACGTCGCAGGCGTCCTGGAGCAGCGGCGCGCCAAGCGCCCGGCGGCACAGCATGGCGGCCGCTGCAAGTCACGCAACTGCCGATGGTCGCCGTTCGGCGGCCTGAGTGAACTGACCTGAAGCGCTCACCCCGCAATTGTCGCCGAAACCTCAACAAAGCGCTCACCATGTCCCGCGCGGGCCCGTCTCGAGATCGATCAACCCCAGGTCTGGATAAGGTCTCGTACATCTCTAGCGCGCAATGTCCCGCCGGCCCGGTGCGGCGGATGCGCGCCGGTTCGAACCGAACCATTGCGGAAAAGACTAAAGGCTGCGGGATATCAGTCATTTTCACCACGCCCACCATTCTCCGCCACCCGAATTCGCAGACCTGCCAGCGCCGTGCGCGCTAACCCAAGGAACCGGTCATGATCAAGGAATTGATGACGTCCCGCCGCTTCGCGCCGCTGTTCTGGTCGCAGTTCTGCTCGGCATTGAACGACAATGTGCTGAAGAACGCGCTGGTCATCATGCTGCTCTATGGCGTCGCCAATGAGCAGGGGCCGGCATTGGTCCAGCTCGCGGGTGCGGTGTTCATCGCGCCGTTCTTCGTGCTGTCGGCGCTCGGCGGCGAGCTCGCCGACCGCTACATCAAGTCCGTCGTCGCGCGCCGGCTGAAATTCTTCGAGATCTTCGCCGCGGCCTTTGCCGCGGCCGGCTTCTTCACCCATTCGATCCCGCTGCTGTTCATTGCGCTGGCGCTGTTCGGCATCGTGGCCGCGCTGTTCGGTCCGGTGAAATATGCCGTGCTGCCCGACCAGCTCTCGGTGTCCGAACTCGCGACCGGCAACGCGCTGGTCGAGGGTGCGACCTTCATGGCGATCCTGATCGGTACCATCGCGGGCGGCATGTTCGTCGCCGGCGCCAGCCACATGGGCTGGATCTGCGCCGCCGTGGTCGGCCTGTCGGTGCTGTCGTGGGGATTTGCGTCGCGCATTCCGGTGACGCAGCCCTCCGCGCCGGATCTGCCGATCACCAAGAATCCCTGGACCTCGACCGTGCGCCTGCTGAAGTCGCTCTATGCCGAGCCGCGGCTGTGGGACGGCATGGTGATCGTGTCCTGGTTCTGGATGGTCGGTGCGATCGTGCTGTCGCTGCTGCCCGCGCTGATCAAGGAAGGCGTCGGCGGTACCGAGGGCGTGGTCACGCTGTGCCTCGCCGTGTTTGCGATCGGCATCGCCGCCGGCTCGCTGTTCGCCGCGCAGCTCAGTCATGTCCGCCCAAATCTCGCACTGGTGCCGATCGGCGCCATCGTGATGGGCGTGGTCGGCCTCGACCTCGCCTGGGCGATCGCCACCACCTCGCTCGGCAAGGACGTCACCGCGGCCGCGTTCGCGACCTCGTTCGGTGGCTTCCGCATGCTGGCCGACTTCTTCCTGTTCGCCTTCGGCGGCGGCCTGTTCGTGGTGCCGTCGTTCGCCGCGGTGCAGGCCTGGACCGCGCCGTCCGAGCGCGCCCGCATCATCGCCGCCGGCAACATCCTGCAGGCGGGCTTCATGGTCGCCGGCGCCGTGTTCGTCGGCGCGCTGCAGGCTACCGGCCTGCCGATCGCCTGGATCTTCTTCGGCCTTGCGATCGCGAGCTTCGGCACCGTCTGGTTCGTGTTGACCAAGTGGGGCAAGGAGGGCGTGCGCGATTTCGGTGCGCTGCTGTTCCGCGCGCTGTTTCGTCTCGAGGTGCGGGGTATGGAGAACCTGCCGCCCGCCGGCACCCGGATGCTGATCGCGCCCAACCATGTCAGCCTGGTCGATGGTCCGCTGCTGCACGCCATGCTGCCGATCGACGCCAGCTTCGCGGTCGACACCGGCATCTCCAAGGCGTGGTGGGCCAAGCCGTTCCTGAAGATGATCAAGCACTACACGATGGATCCGTCCAAGCCGCTGGCCGCGCGCGACCTGATCAAGCTGGTCGCCGCCGGCGAGCCGGTCGTGATCTTCCCCGAAGGCCGCATCACGGTCTCCGGCTCGCTGATGAAGGTCTATGACGGCACTGCGATGATCGCCGACAAGGCCGACGCGGTGGTCGTCCCGGTCCGCATCGAGGGTGCGCAGCGTTCGCATCTCAGCTATCTCAAGAACGGCGAGATCAAGCGCTCCTGGTTCCCCAAGGTGACGATCTCGATCCTGCCGCCGGTGAAGCTGCCGGTCGATCAGGCGCTGAAGGGCAAGGCGCGCCGCAACGCCGCCGGCGCCGCGCTGCAGGACGTCATGATCAACGCCATGGTCCAGAACGCGATGCTCGACCAGACGCTCTTTGAGGGCCTCGGCCATGCCTATCGCGACCGCGACACCGGCAAGCCGATCATCGAGGACGCGCTCGGCACCAAGCTGACCTATCGCAAGCTGATCCTCGGCGCGCAGGTGCTGAGCCGCAAGCTCGAGCAGGGCACCGTTGTCGGCGAGAATGTCGGCGTGCTGTTGCCGAATTCGGCCGGCGTCGCCGTCGTGTTCATGGCGCTGCAGACCATCGGCCGCGTGCCGGCGATGCTCAACTTCTCGGCAGGTCCAGTCAACGTGCTGGCCGCGATGAAGGCGGCGCAGGTCAAGACCGTGCTGACCTCGCAGGCCTTTATCGAGAAGGGCAAGCTCGACAAGCTGATCGCGGCAATGGCCGGACAGGCGCGCGTGATCTATCTCGAAGACGTCAGGGCCGGCATCAACCTCACCGACAAGATCGCGGGCTTCCGCGCCGGCATCGCGCCGCGGGTTGTCCGCAACGCCAACGATCCCGCCGTCATCCTGTTCACCTCGGGTTCGGAAGGCACGCCGAAGGGTGTCGTGCTGTCCCATCGCAACATCCTCGCCAACGCGGCGCAGGCGCTGGCGCGGGTCGATGCCAATGCCAACGACAAGGTGTTCAACGTCCTGCCGGTGTTCCATTCGTTTGGTTTGACCGGCGGCATGATGATGCCGATCCTCGGCGGCATTCCGATCTTCATGTATCCGTCGCCGCTGCATTACCGGATCGTGCCGGAGCTGATCTACCAGACCGGCGCGACCATCCTGTTCGGCACCGACACCTTCCTCACCGGCTACGCCCGCTCGGCGCACGCCTATGATTTCCGCACGCTGCGGCTCGTCATCGCCGGTGCGGAAGCGGTGAAGGAGCGCACGCGGCAGGTCTACATGGAGCGTTACGGCATCCGCATCCTCGAGGGCTACGGCGTCACCGAGACCGCGCCGGTGCTGGCGATGAACACGCCGATGGCGAACCGTCAGGGTACCGTCGGCCGGATCTCGCCGCTGATGGAGTACCGCCTCGATCCGGTCCCGGGCATCGAGGAAGGCGGACGCCTTTCGGTGAAGGGGCCGAACGTGATGCTCGGTTACCTCCGTGCGGAAAATCCCGGCGTGCTCGAGCCGCTGCCGGAAGGCTGGCACGACACCGGCGACATCGTCACCGTCGACGCGCAGGGCTTCATCGCGATCAAGGGCCGTGCCAAGCGCTTTGCCAAGATCGCAGGCGAGATGGTTTCGCTGTCGGCGGTCGAGACGATGGCGTCGGCGCTGTGGCCGCAGGCGATGTCGGTTGCGGTCACGCTGCCCGATCAGCGCAAGGGCGAGCGCATCGTGCTGCTCACCACGCAGAAGGATGCCGACCGCGCCGCCATGCAGCGCCAGGCCAAGAGCGTCGGCGCCTCCGAGCTCGCGGTGCCCGCCGACATCCGCGTCGTCGACAAGGTGCCGCTGCTCGGCACCGGCAAGACCGACTATGTCGGCGCGACCGCGCTCGCCAAGGAAATAGCAGCGGAACTCGCCGCCGCGCCCGCAGCGCAGGCCGAACCCGCCGGCGACGAGAGCGAGGCGGAGCCGGAGACGCTGCAGCAACACGTTGCATGAGTCCTGGCATGAGTCTTGGCATGATGGTTGTGCTTTTCGGGAGCATGTTGTCAGATAGACGGCAACTGCTCCCGAGAAAGCACGATCATGCTGGACAAACTGAACCCGGCTACGGCGGACGCGCCTGAGCTTATCGCCGAGCGCTGGATCGGCGCGCTCGATGCGGCGCTTGCCGGCCGCTCCGCTGAGGCTCTTTCCGCGTTGTTCGCGCCCGAGAGCCACTGGCGCAATATCTTCGGCATCTCCTGGCATTTTGCGACATTCAGCGGGCAACAGCGCGTCGTTGCCGAGCTGCTGGAGCGCGCCGCCGCGGTCAACGCGCGCGGATTTCGCCTTGATGACCGTGCCTTGAACCCGCGGCGCGCCGCAGTGGCCGGATGCGAGGTGATCGAGGCCGTCTTCACCTTCGACACGTCGAATGGACCGGGCACCGGAGCGGTCCGCCTGCTGCATGATGCGAGCGGATATTCCGCGGCATGGACGTTCTCGGCGATGCTCGATTTCAATCGCATCTGCGACGCGCGCGGAGATCAAGCCGCGGAGCAATCCCATGCGCGCGATTTCGCCGCACCCGACTGGCTGGAGCAGCGCCAGGCCTCGCGCGCCTATGCCGACCGCGAGCCTGACGTTCTGATCGTCGGCGGCGGCCATGCCGGCATCGCGGCCGCCGTCGAGTGCAAGCGGATCGGCCTCGACGCGCTGATCGTCGATCGCGAGCAGCGCATCGGCGACAATTGGCGGCTGCGCTATCGCGGCCTGAAGCTGCACAACAAGACGCCGGTCAACCTGTTTCGTTACCTGCCGTTCCCGCCGACCTTCCCGGACTACATCCCGAAGGACAAGATCGCGAACTGGTTGGAAAGCTATGTCGATATCATGGAGCTCGACTTCTGGACCGAGACGTCGTTCGAAGGCGCGCGCTATGACGACACGGCGCAACGCTGGAAGGTGACGCTGCAACGAAGCGATGGTCCGCGCACGCTGCATCCGAAGCACATTGTGCTCGCAACCAGCGTCAGCGGCACGCCGAACATTCCGACCATCCCCGGCATCGAGCGCTTCGGCGGCAAGGTGCTGCATTCCAGCCAATTCGCAGCAGGTCGCGAATGGGCAGGCCGCTCGGTGGTCGTGTTCGGCACCGGCACCAGCGCGCATGACATCTGCCAGGAGCTGCATGCTGCCGGCGCTGACGTCACCATGGTGCAGCGCAGCCCGACCATGGTGGTCAATGTCGAGCCGGCGCAGCTCTACGACAAGACCTATCTCGGCGGCGGCCCGCCGATCGAGGTGCGCGACATCCTCAATTCCGGCGTGCCGCTGCCGGTCATGAAGGTCGCGCACAAGATCATCACCGACGAGGTGAAGCGGCTCGATGCGCCGCTGTTGTCGCGGCTGGAGCGCGCCGGCTTCCGCCTCGAATTCGGCGAGGACGGCACCGGCTGGCCGCTCAAATTCCGCTCGCGCGGCGGCGGTTATTACTTCAACGTCGGCTGCTCCGAGCTGATCGCCGACGGCAAGATCCGCCTGATCCAGGCTGCCGACATCGCTGATTTCACCGCAACTGGCCTCGCGCTGAAGGACGGCGCCTCGCTCGCCGCCGAGCTGTTCGTGCTCGCGACCGGCTACAAGGGCCCCGACCATCTCGTCGGCCGACTGTTCGGCGACGATGTCGCCGCGCGGGTCGGCCGGGTCTGGGGCTTCGACGACGCGACGCAGGAGCTGCGCAACATGTGGACGCGCACGCAACAGCCCGGCCTCTGGTTCACCGGCGGCGCGTTCTCGCAGGCCCGCATCTATAGCCGCTTCATCGCGCTGCAGATCGCGGCGATCGAGGCCGGCACGCTTTCGAAGGCAGAGTCGTGACGAAGTCATTTTCAACTGCCGCTTCCTTCTCCCTCGCCCCGCTCTTGCGGGGAGAGGGTTGGGGTGAGGGGCTCTTTCCGCGTATCCGACTCGCGGAGACTCCCCCTCACCCGTCGCTGCGCGCCGGCCTCTCCCCGCGAGCGGGGCGAGGCAAGACAGGTAGCCGCAATCCTCTCCACCTCACCTGAAGGACTCCCATGCCGCTCCCGCTCGATGCCATCATTGCCAACATCATCCCGCTGCTGCCGCTGCGCGACCCCGCCACCATGACGCCGCAGAGCGCGCGCGATTCGCTGCGCGCACTGGCGGAGGCGCGCAAGGCGGTGCCGCCGCCGCCGGTCGATGTTTTCAGCGACATCGAGGTGCAGGGCGCCGGCGGCAAGCTCGCCGCGCGGCTCTATCGCAACGGCCGCGGCACGGCGCCGACCGTGATCTTCTTCCATGGCGGCGGCTGGGTCGCCGGCGATCTCGAGACCCATGATCGCCAGGCCCGCAACCTCGTGATCGAGACCGGCGCGGTGGTGATCTCGGTCGATTACCGCCGACCGCCGGAGACGCGGTTTCCCGGCGCGTTCGAGGATGCGTTCGCCGCGGTCCGCGATGTGGTCGCGCGCATCGGCGAATTCGGCGGCGATCTCTCGCGCGTCGGTGTCGCCGGCGATTCCGCGGGCGGCAATCTCGCCGCGACCACGGCGCTTGCCTGCCGCGACACCGGCATCACGCTCGCCGGGCAGCTACTGGTCTATCCCGTCACCGACGTGGTCGGCAATTTCGCCGATCCGGCGGAGAACGCCAAATTCCCGTCGCGCGCCGAGAATGCGGAGGGCTACTTCCTGTCGCGCGCGGTGATGGAATGGTTCTGCGGGCACTATCTCGCGAACCCTGCGCAGGGCGCCGACTGGCGCGTCTCGCCGCTGCGCGCGGCGAGCCTCAAGGGTGCCGCGCCGGCGGTCGTCACGACAGCATGGTTCGATCCGCTGCGCGATGAGGGCCACGCCTACGCCAAGGCGTTGCAGGCGGCCGGCGTGCCGGTGACGTATCACACAGGCGAGGGCCTCATTCACGGCTATTTCGGCCTCGGCGATGCCTCGGACGCCGCACGCGCCGAGGCGCAGCGCGCGCGGGCGGATTTCAAGGTGTTGTTGGAGAGGGGAGTGTAACTCCTCCCTCACCCTCATCTGGACTCGCGGCGCGTTGCCAAAATATCGAAAACAACCCCATGCAAAGGGGCCGGCGGGGGCAGGCGTCCGACCAGGCGACTTGACACGTCGGGCAACTCACGGATAGATTTCTAATATTCCGAAATAGAGTGGAGGAGAGAGTCTAATTTCTCCCCGTCGTCCCGGCCAAGCGAAGCGCGAGCCGGGACCCATAACCACAGGGCGCAGTTGTGGTGCGCCGCTGTGGCCCCAGCTCGCGCCATCCCTACGTCCTGTGGTAATGGGTCCCAGCCTGCGCCGGGACGACGATGTGGATGGTTTCGCGTTCTACAACTTCCCTTGTCTCTCCCCCTCAATCATTGCCGATCGTGTCGCCGAACAGCTGCCAGGTCTCGCCGTTGAATTTCTGCAGCCGCATCGCCTCCACCGGGAAGTAGTCGGTCGGCGAGGTCTTCACCTTGATGCCGGGCAGGAACATCGGCAGCGCGATGTCGAGGTTGGCGGCCTGCTTCATGATGTTCTCATGGGTGAGGTCGTCGCCGCATTGCTTGAGCACCTGCACCGTCGCCTCCGCCACCACATAGCCGTAGACGATCAGCTGGTCCTGCAGATTGCCGTCCGGAAAATAGCTCTTCATGAAGTCCTGCCAGGCGATCACGTCCGCATCCGCCTTCCATTGCGGATCGTTCGGATCCTTCAGCGAGTAGGACGAAATGATGTCCTTGGAGTATTCGAAGCCGGCCGGCTTCAGCACCGAGGACACCGAGGTCGAGGTCGCCGCAAGGAAGAACAGGTCCGGCTTCCAGCCGATCTCGCCGATCTTCTTGATCGCCTGCGCCGCCTGCTTGGGGATCGCATGCATGAACAGCACGTTGGCGCCGGAGGCTTTCAGCTTCACGATCTGGCTGTCGACGGTTGGGTCAGTCGATTCATAGGTCGTTTCCGCCACCACCATCTTCGCGGTGTTCTCCGGCCCAAGCCCCTTCTTGAAGCCGTTGCCGTAATCCTTGCCGGCGTCGTCGTTCTGGTAGAACAGCGCGATCTTCGCGTCGGGCTTCTGGGTCAGCACATATTTGGCGTAGACCGCGGTCTCGGCCTGGTACGACGGCTGGAAGCCGATCGTCCACGGATAATGCGCGTAATCGCCCCATAGCGTGGCGCCGGCGCCGACGAACAGCTGCGGCACTTTCTTGTCGTTGAGATATTTGCGCACGGCAAGGCCGGTCGGCGTGCCCAGCGGATTGAGGATCGCGGCGACCTCCTCCTGCTCCACCAGCTTGCGGGTCTGCTCCACCGTCTTCGGCGGCGAGTAGCCGTCGTCGAGCGTGATCAGGTTGATCTTGCGCCCGTTCACGCCGCCCTTGTCGTTGATCATCCTGAAGTAGGCGGCCTGCGTCTTCGCGATCACGCTGTAGGCCGACGCCGCGCCCGAGAATGGCGAGGTCTGTCCGAGCTTGATCTCGGTGTCGCTGGCACCCGCGCCATATTTCTTCTCGGCGGCGTGCACTTGTGATGCGAGCGCAAGCGTGAGCGCTGCCGTGATGGCCTTCCAGATCATCGTGAGCCTCCCTGTGGCTTTTTTGTTTTGTTCGCGAGGGAGAGCTTACGCAGGTCGGGGGAGGCAGGCTTGCGACGAGGCGCCGGGGCAGGAATGCGAAAATGCGGCGGGCCGCAATTACCGCCGTCGTCCCGGCCTAGTGCGCAATTGCGCACGGGAGCCGGGACCCATAACCACGAATATTTGCCGTTAAGCGGAATGCCGCCCCAGCGTCGCACCAAACAGACAGCCGGGGTAATGGGTCCCGGCCTCCGCCGGGACGACGATGATGGAAAGATCAGCGGTAGCGCACGCTGCCGGTGGTCACCGGATCGGTCGGCAGCACGGTGGCGCCGGCGCGGTTGGCGGCGGCGGAGGTGATCATGCCGGGCTCGCCCTTCAGCACATTGCGGGGCGGGTTGAATTCGAGGACGACGAGGGCGGCGGTCGCCAGCACCGCCACGGCGGCGGTTGCGAGCGCAGGCACCAGTCTTCCGCGCGTATCGGCTGCGCGAACTTGCATTGATCAATTCCTTTATCGGGATCGTTCTTTGGACGTGACATAAGAACGGCCAGGCTTCTTCCCAAGAGTGCGGCGCACATGCCTCACAATCAGTTGTACCGGCCGTGATGTCCCTCACGGTTTTCGAGCCGCGCAGCTTGGCCGCGTCGAATCGCAATCGTGTCGGACGGCTTGTTTGCACACTAATATCTGGAAGAGATCGTGGCGTTTTGCATGCGCCTCATGCGCTCGTGATGATGCGGAGTGATGTTGTGATTAACGGACGCGCGAGAAGCCGCTTTTGCCTTTGTTTATAGGGTTTTTATGTCGGTTAAGGCGCGTGCGTTAAGCGTTTCTTCACGCACGAACCGCGCAATCGGCGGAGATTCGCGCTGTGACGAACGATGACATCGCTGTCATTTGCGGCAGCCGTCATTACGAGACTTGTCGTGCGCATTTTGGCGGACGTGCTGTCTTGTCTGCCGAAGCCTCTGGCGAAGGCGGAAGCTTTAGCGAAAGGCGTAGGCGTAAAATCGTCTCTCTCCATGCGATGCGATGGATGATTTTACTTCATGCGTAATCGCGCAAAGAAAAATCCACCGCGCCATCGCGCGCACCCGTCAGATCGATTCACCTGTCAGACAGCGGGAGAGGGTGGCCGGACGCATCCTCGCGGCGCGCTCGTCTCGCACACCGCTCGCGTCCGCCGCATGCCGCACCCAACGTCCGCGACGATCGCGATACGCTCTTCTCAAAGGAGGCAGGACGCGCGGCTGGGGGAGGGGGATATTTTCTTTGCGAGGACTGGATACGGTGCGTCGCGTTGAAATTGCTGAGGAAATTCGAAGATTGAAGCGTGGCCTTTCACCTATTGCTGTTGCTTGAGTATATTGCATATTTATTCTGAATGGCGTATTTTAAACCGAAATTCTGCATACTGATGCGAAAAGATGGATATCAATGGACCACTTTGATATCGTGCTAACCCTAGCAAGGATGGCCGTGGACGGCGGCGGGCCTCGTGCAGTCCAACAGCTTGAGCGGCTGCGAGACACGCTTGCTCGTGGTCAGGCTTCCGAGAAGGAGCAGGCATCGAAGCTAACCCGCCTCCTCAATCGGGATGCGAAGAGAGCTACCATGTCGCCGATGGCGTTCGATGAGATGCGAGCGACGGCTGAGGCCGCGAGAAAGCACCTTCCGGGGGAGACCCTGACGACCTCGACGCCGCTCCCCCACGACAAGGAGACTGGAGCGCCTCTAGCAAACATTCGTTTTCCGGACGCCATAGAGCTCGACGCTCCTATACTTGCCGCCACCCTCTCGGCGGCAATCGAAGACCTTTTGCGAGAATGGGAGCGCGCTGATGAACTCAATCGAATTGGGGCGCGACCTAATACCCGTTGTCTCATCTATGGGCCCCCGGGCGTCGGCAAGACCAAACTTGCGTATTACCTCGCGAAACGTCTTGGCCTACCGTGCGTTGAAGCGCGCCTCGACGGTCTTGTTTCTTCCTTCTTAGGTACGACCGCTCGCAACATTGGCGCGCTGTTCGACTTTGCCAACAGATACAAATGCGTCCTCTTTCTCGACGAATTCGATGCGATTGCGAAGGCGAGGGATGATGCGCAAGAGGTCGGCGAGATCAAGCGCGTCGTAAATACACTTCTTCAATCAATCGACCGGCGCAACGGTCATGGTTTTACACTGGCCGCAACCAATCACGAACACATGCTAGATACAGCCGTGTGGCGCCGATTTGACGCGAGAATTCAGATCCCGCTCCCCGATGGACAGACGCGCATCAACCTGCTCGATAAGTTTGTTCGCCCCCTTAGTCTCCAAGAGCACGAGCGCAAATTGCTGCTGTGGGCGACTGAAGGAATGAGCGGCGCCGACGTCGAGACTCTCATTGCGGCGGGGAAGCGATTTATGGTGATGAGCAGCTCCCCGTCGCAAAAACACACTCGAAACAGTGAAGCAAGATCACGAAAGCTTCTCGAAGCGCTTAGACATCAAGCGCTGCTCAATGCTCGCCTGTTCTCATCCGACGTTCGTACAGTCCTTTTGGGTGAGACGGATTCGATGGCAAGAACATTGTTGGATTTCGGCTTCACGCAAAAAGAAGCAGGCAATCTCTTAGGTGTCTCCCAAAGTTCAATATCGCGCTCCCAGAAGCGCGATCAAGTCCCTCTGATGACGGAGGCTGATCGTGGTCGAACGTAGAGACCTTCGTCCCGTTCAAGTCTTCTTGGACACGAAGAAATTCATCGAGTCGCAAGAGGTTCGTCCTCCTCGAGGTAGGCATGATTTCTATGCCGGCAACGATCGTGGGTTTGCCGCGCAGAAGGACAAGATTAGGAAGCGCCTCAGAAGCATAAGCTCGGCAATGAAGGAGCGGCATGAGCCCGCGGCCTTTATGCGGGTTCAAATGCGCGAAGATGCGCTCGCTAAGAGCTACCGGCCTCTGGGCACTTTGTTTACGGAAGCGCATGGTTTTGCTTTTGTCGGCACCGAACGAATTGGCGAAATCCTCTTTCAGGTAACACCGCGCGCGTTAGACGATTTGGAATCAATCATCGAGGAAAAGGCTGAGCTAACTGTCCGGATGGCTCCTAACCGAAAAACTGGCAAGCTAGAGCCACGGGTATCAGGCTATCGGAGCGAGGTGGGTGGTATTTCAGAGATCAGTCTTTATGACAGTAATGATCGGGTCTCCTTCACAGCGGAAGAAGCAGTCGAGTGGCTTGGACAGCCTGGTATCGTCGGAGGATACGTTGTGGAGTTGTTTCGGCCACAGCCGCAACTCGCTCCCTCCGCGCTGCGCTCGCTAATCGCAGGCCTTGAAACAGCTCTCTCGGAACTTCCCTTTGGCGTTATCACACGGAGCTTTCTGCCTTCTGAAACACTACCCGAGCACGGGGAGCCAATGCTCGCGATCTCGGTTCAACTACCAAAAGAAAAGGCCGGCAAAGAGATTGTCCTGCCGTTTAACGAAGCGGGGGCTGGACTGGTGTCCAGCACGACATCAGTTGGTGCTACGCATTCCGAGCGCAATTTGGATATCGAGAGCCATCGACAGTTCTTAGAGGCTCTATCGGCGCAAGCTTTGGTGCGGCATATAGACCTTCCACCTCTAATGGAAGCCGCCCCGGCGGGCTATGCGTCGGGAAACTCTCGGCCTACTCTCGTTAGTCCGTCCCCACAGCAGCGCTATCCGGTCGTTGGGATCATTGATGGTGGCATCGCAGACATTCCTGAGTTGGCGGCATGGTGCGTTGGTGATGCGGGTCTCGTTCCCGTCATTGATCGAGACGAGACCCATGGGACCTTTATCGCTGGATTGGTCGTAGCCGGGTCTCATCTGAATCCGGATATCTCTAAGGCCCTCGAAGCAAGCGGCTGCAAATTCTTTGACATCGACATCTTTCCGCGCCGAGAGCTTCGTAACTCGTACTACGGCCAGGATGCAGATTTCTTTTTTGACCTTCTCGATGAGAAAATCAAAGCCGCAAAACGTGACTTCAGCGTGCGCGTCTTCAATTTCAGCTTCGGCATTTCACGATACGCCAGCCGCTCCGGCTACACAGCTTGGGCGGACAGGCTTGATCGCATAGCCCGCGCCAACGACATCATCCTGGTCATATCGGCAGGCAATCTGGCGCCAGCAAGCTGTCGACCAGCTTGGCCGAAGGATGCAACGGCCGCAGTGACAATGCTCGCGGGGTTTGGCGCAAATGATCAGCAGATTTCGCCGCCGTCAGAGCATCTGTTGGGAATAACGGTAGGTGCCATCAATCCACCCGGCATCCGCGGGCATGAAACTGGACTTCCTACCACTTACACTCGACGAGGGCCGGGGGTGGGAGGCGCTCGAAAGCCGGATCTTGCACATTACGGAGGTGCCGGCGTTGGACGAGGAAATCGAACCGGTCTCATCTCTCTTTCTCCTGCGGGCGAGGCTACGGAGAACTGCGGTACAAGCTTTGCCGCGCCAAACGTCGCCGCGACTGTCGCAACTTTGGACCATCGCTTAGAGCATAGCCAATCGCGAGAGCTATTGCTCGCTCTACCGGTTCACAGAGCAAGTCGAGGAAAAGAGCTCTCGCACAGAACGTTGCGACACATTTCTCGTGATTTTGTTGGATTTGGCCAACCGCCAGTTACAGACGAACTCTTAAGTGACGAGCCCTACGCAATAACGCTCGTGTTTAATGAACGGCTTCCCCGCCGCAAGATTCTGCAGTTTCCGTTTTCCTGGCCATCGGCGCTTGTCTCAGAAGTAGGAGCCTGCTCGGGCAGGATAGACCTTACGTTAGCCTATACTTCTCCAATCGATGCCGCTCACAAGGATGAGGCATTGCGCGCCCAGCTTGAGGCCCACTTGTTCCAGGAGGAAGTCGATCCAATTAGCGGCGACATCCAGTGGGCGAGCCAACTTACTCAGGACGGAAGCGGTGTTCCCCAAGGTATGAATAAGACCGAGCAATACCTACTGAAGACGGGGCTAAAGTGGAGTCCCATCAAACGCTATACGGCAAACATGCCGAGAGGCCGAGGTTCAAGTTCGAACTGGAAACTCGTGATCGATGCGCAGACACGGGCGGGCGCTTCACTTCCGGTCGAAGGTGTATCCTTCTGCCTCATCATGACGATTTCTGATCCCAAAGAAATCCATCCGATACATGACGCGATCCGCAACGAGTTGCGTTCGCAGGGCCACGTGCTGGCAGATATCATGGTCTCGCATCGCATCCGGCCGTCTCCTGTCTAGAGATTGCTCGCCTTTGCTCGGCGTATCGGCATGCAGACTAAACGCGTGGATCCCGGCGGGAAGAACGGGAAGCACCAGATTCTTGCTGCCGAGGAGTTCGCTGCCGAAGCCCAAAACAAAAACGGCCGGGTCATCCGACCCGGCCGTTCAAAACTCTCTTCCCGCGAATTCCGCTCTCGCAGCTTCGCTCAGCTCGCCTTCTTCACTGGGGCCGGCTTGCCGACCTTCTTCTCGATCGCGCGCTTCAGTTCGAGGGCGCGGGGCGAGAGCACGTCGGCCTTGGCCTTGAGCAAATAGGCATCGAGGCCGCCATTGTGGTCGACGCTCTTCAGCGCGTTGGTCGAGACGCGCAGGCGCACGTTGCGGCCGAGCGCATCCGAGATGAAGGTCACGTTGGCCAGGTTCGGCAGGAAGCGCCGCTTGGTCTTGATGTTCGAGTGGCTCACCTTGTGGCCCGTCTGGGGGCCCTTGGCCGTCAGTTCGCAGCGCCGGGACATCTTACAAAATCCTTTTCCATCCCCGCCTCTCTGTCAGGCGTGCATTCGCACGGCCCGCGCGGGGGTTTTGAATTCGCGTCCATTTTCCAGGAACCGCGGGTGTATAGGGGGAGATCGCCCAAGCGTCAAGGTTTTCTGCCCCGCACGCCTCGTTTCCGGGGTTCCTACGCCGTTGTTTTTTGACGCGTTTTCTTTACGCGAACCGGGAAGGCCACTTCGCTTGAAAACGCTTTGTTCATAAGCCGTTCCAGCCACTTAACAGCTGAAATGGCAACCATATAAAGGGCGTATTCGGCTGCAAGTCTTGGTTCCATAAGAGATGCGCACGTTGTCCGGCCGAATTGAACGTCCCGATGGACAGCGAACAGAGCGCCGATAGCAGGACCGTCAGGTAGGTTAAGTGACCACCGCCATTGCCATTTTGCCCCCGCTCGGCCGGCTCCTCGGCCTGTGCGCGGGTGCCTTGCTGCTGTTTTGTGCCGAGCGCGCCAGCGCGCAGGGGCGGCTCGACGCCCAGTATGAGGCGACCTTGGCCGGTATCCCGGTCGGCAAGGGCAGCTGGACCATCGAAATCGGCGACGACACCTTCTCGGCCGCAGCCCAGGGCGGCACCGCGGGCCTCTTGAAGGCGTTTTCCGGCGGCACCGGCTCGGGCGCCTCGCAGGGCCGCGTCGTCAACGGCGCGCTGGCGGCCGCCTCCTATACCGCGACCACCACCACTTCGAAGAAGTCAGAGACGATCCGGATGGTGCTCGCCAATGGCGGCATCAAGGAATCCGCGATCGAGCCGGAGCCGCCGGTCGATGCCGACCGCCTGCCGGTGACCGAGGCGCAGAAGAAGAACGTGTTCGATCCGATGACCGGCTCGTTCCTGCGCGCGCCCGGCAATGCCGAATTGATGAGCCCGGACGTCTGCCGCACCGGCGCCGGCGTGTTCGACGGCCGCATGCGCTACGACCTCAAGCTCGATTTCAAGCGGGTCGAGATCGTCAAGGCCGAGCGCGGCTATCACGGCCCGGCGCTGGTCTGCGCGCTCTATTTCGTGCCGATCTCGGGCTACATCCCGGATCGCCCCGTGATCAAATACCTCGCCGCCCAGCGCAACATCGAGATCGCCTTCGTGCCGATCGCAGGCACCCGCCTCCTGGTGCCGTTCCGCATGACGATCCCGACCCCGCTCGGCCAGGCCATGCTGGAAGCCACCTCGTTCGTCACCACAGCCGCGCCGCCGCGCGTCGCGAAGACGCAGTAGCTCACGCCGTCATTCCGGGGCGATGCGTAAGCATCGAACCCGGAATCTCGAGATTCCGGGTTCGCGCTGCGCGCGCCCCGGAATGACGGGTATTGAGCGACTTCGGGCATGCAACAAACGTCATGGAATCCAGTTGACTCTTGCCCGGTTCTGATTCGACTCGGCCACCCCTGGAACTTAAGGAATTCAGTCCGCATATCCTCTGCTTGTGGAGCCCTCTCAAACTTGATCTAGTGTCGCCGCCGTCAGCCTACCCGAGATGTTGCGGTGAACGTTTCGAGCCTGGAATGGAGTCAGCGATTCGGCCGCGATTCGTTCTAGACTCGTTCTGAAGCTTAAGGGCGGCGCGGAAAGCGTCGCATTGTGAGACAGATTTTGTGAAAGGATGCGTGCAGGAGTGAAGCCCGTCTTTCCCGTCACCCTGAGGAGGCCGCGGAGCGGCCGTCTCGAAGGGTCGACGGCCCCGCTGTCTCATCAAGATCGCCGCAAACGGCGCGATCTCGGCCGTTCATCCTTCGAGACGCGCTTCGCGCTCCTCAGGATGACGGGTTGAGCGTTTCGCCAACAGTTCAAGAAACACCTGCAAAATATGGCTTTCTCAACTTCGTTCGGAAATGACCGCGCGCCCGGTGCAGGCGTCACCGCGGTGCTGGGGCCGACCAACACCGGCAAGACGCATCTCGCCATCGAGCGCATGCTGGCGCATTCGTCCGGCTTGATCGGCCTGCCGCTGCGGCTCTTGGCGCGCGAGGTCTACAACAAGATCGCCGACCGCGCGGGTGTCGACAATGTCGCGCTGGTGACCGGTGAGGAGAAGATCAAGCCGAAGGCGCCGCGTTTCTGGGTCTCCACCGTTGAAGCGATGCCGCGCGATCTCGATGTGTCCTTTCTCGCGGTCGACGAGATCCAGATCGCAGCCGATCTCGAGCGCGGGCATGTCTTCACCGACCGCATCCTCAATCGCCGCGGCCGCGATGAGACGCTGCTGCTCGGCGCTGCGACGATGCGCCCCATGATCGAGCGGCTGTTGCCGGGCGCCTCGATCATCACGCGGCCAAGGCTGTCGCAGCTCGAATTCGCCGGCGACCGCAAGATCACGCGGCAGCCGCGACGCACCGCAATCGTCGCGTTCTCCGCGGACGAAGTCTACGCGATCGCCGAGCTGATCCGCCGCCAGCATGGTGGCGCGGCCGTGGTGCTGGGCTCGCTCTCGCCGCGCACGCGCAATGCGCAGGTCGCCATGTTCCAGAACGGCGACGTCGATTACCTCGTCGCCACCGACGCGGTCGGCATGGGGCTCAATCTCGACGTCGATCACGTCGCCTTCGCCTCCGACCGCAAGTATGACGGCTACCAGTTCCGCCGGCTGACGCCGGCCGAATTCGCCCAGATCGCGGGCCGCGCCGGGCGCGCCACGCGCAACGGCACGTTCGGTACAACGGGACGCTGCGCGCCGTTCGAGCCGGAGCTCGTCAATGCGCTGCAGAACCACACCTTCGACAGCGTCAAGATGCTGCAATGGCGCAACGCCAAGCTCGATTTCTCCTCGCTCGGCGCGCTCCAGGTGTCGCTGGCGCTGTCGCCCAATCATGAGGCACTGACGCGGGCCCCGGTCGCCGAGGACCTGCGCGTGCTCGAGCATGTCGCGCGCGACGCCGAGGTGCGGCAATGGGCGCATGGGCCTAAGGCCGTGGAGCGGCTGTGGGAGGCCTGCCAGGTTCCGGACTACCGGAAGCTGTCGCCGGCCGCCCATGCCGAACTCGTGACCACGCTGTATGGCTTCCTGATGCAAAAGGGTCGTATCCCTGACGCATGGTTTGCCGCCCAGGTCGACCAGGCCAACCGGACCGACGGCGATATCGACACGCTATCAGGCCGGATCGCGCAGATCCGGACCTGGACCTTCGTTGCCAACCGGCCGGACTGGCTCTACGACCCAGACCATTGGCAGGGGATCACGCGCGAGCTCGAAAATAAATTATCCGATGCGCTGCATGAACGGCTCACGGAGCGTTTCGTTGACAGGCGGACCAGTGTATTGATGCGCCGCCTGCGGGAGAACTCAGTTTTGAATACGGAAATTGGCAAGACCGGTGAAGTGATCGTGGAAGGCCATGTGATCGGCCGGCTCGATGGTTTCACCTTCGCACCTGATGCGGCCGAGGCCGGCAGCGACGCCAAGGCGCTGCAAGCCGCTGCCCAGCAGGTGCTGGCGCGCGAGATCGATGCGCGCGCCGAGAAACTGGGTGCGGCCCCCGACGAGCAGTTCGTGCTGACCTCCGACGGCACCATCCGCTGGACCGGCGATGCGGTCGCCAAGCTGGTCGCCGCCGACGACGCGCTGCATCCGCGGCTGCGGATCATTTCCGACGAGCGGCTGACCGGCGCCTCGCGCGAGGCCGTGCAGACGAGGCTCGACCTCTGGCTCAAGACGCATATCGAGAAGCTGCTCGGGCCGCTGTTCGAACTGTCCAAGGCCGAGGATCTGCAGGGCATCGCCCGCGGCATCGCCTTCCAGCTGGTCGAGGCGCTCGGCGTGCTCGAGCGCACCAAGATCGCGGCCGAGATGAAGGATCTCGACCAGCCCTCGCGCGCGGCGCTGCGCAAATACGGCGTGCGGTTCGGCGCCTACCACATCTATTTCCCGCAGCTGCTGAAGCCCGCGGCGCGCTCGCTGGCCTCGCTGCTGTGGGCCGAGAAGCAGAGCAATGTCGATATGGCTGCGCTGTCGAATGTGCAGCATCTGGCCTCCAGCGGCCGCACGTCGTTCCCGGTCGACAAGACGTTGCCGCGCGATGGCTATCGCGTGCTCGGCTATCGCCAGTGCGGCGAGCGCGCGGTGCGCGTCGATATCCTGGAGCGGCTGGCCGATCTGATCCGCCCCGCATTGGCCTGGCGCGAGACCTCGCCGGGCGAGAAGCCCGCGGGCGCGTTCGACGGCCGCGGCTTTGTCGTCACCCAGGCGATGACCTCGCTGACCGGCTCCGCAGGCGAGGACTTCGCCTCGATCCTGCGCGCGCTTGGCTACCGCATGGACCGCCGTCCGCCGCTGCCGCCGAAGCCTGTCGAGGCCGCGCCGGTCGAGACCGTGCCCGCCGAGACAACCGAGACGGTTGCCGCCGAGACGCCCGTCGAGGCGGCGTCTGACGCCGCCGTGGATGCGCCGGTCGACGCCTCTCCCGAGGTCGTGGCCGACGCGCCGGAAGCTGCTGTCGATCAGCTGGTGTCTGGCGATCCCGCACCATCCGCCGCGCTGCTGCCCGATGTCGGCTTTGCCGAGGTGGTGTCCAGCGAAGCGACGCCCGTGGTCGTCGAGACCAGGCCCGAGCCCGTGGCTGAGGTTGCCGCGGAGCCTGCCGCTGTCGCCGCAGAACCCGCTCCAGAGGCGCCCGCAGCCGAGCCCGCGCCTGCCGCGGAAGCTGCAGCGGCGGAGATGACGTCCGAGGCCGCCGTCGAAGCGCCTGCGGAGGCCGCGAGCGTCGATGCTGCAGCCGCCGAAGCCGCTCCCGCGGCTGCCGAGACGCCGGCCGAGCCGCAGCTGGTCGAAGTCTGGCGTCCCGGCGGCCGATCCGACGAGCGCCGTCCGCATCATCGCGGCCACGATCGCAACCGCGGCCGCCATCAGGGCAAGCCCGCCGAGGGTGCGCAGGCCAGCGAAGGCGGCGGCGAGGGCGAGAAGCGCGAGCATCATCGCCGTCCGCGCCGCCACCAGGATTTCCGCACGCCGCGTCCCGGCGCGCCGGCCGATGCGACTGCAGCCGCAGCCGCTCCTGCCGACGGCGCACCGGCGCGCGACAATCGCCAGGATAATCGTGACGACCGCGGCCAGCGCCGCGAGCGCTTTGAGGGCAAGGGTCGCGACCGCGACAACAACGAGCGGCGTCGCGACAACAAGTTCGGCGGTGGCGGCGATCGCAAGGGCGAGCGCGGTGACCGTGACCGCGGCGGCCGCGATTTCGGCAAGGGCGGTCGCGACAAGCGCGAGGGCGGTCCGTCGCATCGGCCCTATGCCTCGAGCGCACCGCGCGAGCGCGACCGGCCGATCGATCCGAACTCGCCATTCGCCAAGCTCGCTGCCCTGAAGGAGCAGCTCGCCGGCCGGAAGGAATAGTCCAACCCTTGGTCTGAAGCTTGGATCGACAGCGGCTCGACAAATGGCTGTGGCACGCGCGGGTGGTGAAGGCTCGCACCAGCGCGGCTGAACTCGTCGCTTCAGGTCATGTCCGCCTCAACGGCACGCGCGAGAAATCGCCGGGCCATGCGGTGAAGGCGGGCGATGTCATCACCGTCGCGCTCGACAACAGCGTCCGGGTGCTCAAGGTGATCGGCTTTGCCGAGCGGCGCGGCGATGCCGGCTCGGCGCGCGAGCTGTACGAGGATTTGCAGGCCGGCGATTTGCAAGCCGGTAAGGAGTAGTTATCTCACGTTTGTTATTTCGACCGGAGCATGATCCGGATGTGTGGGGCCGGACTGGCGATAGGATCATGCTCCCAACAAAACCGGCTGGCAGGGTCGCCAGAACGCAGGTGTTTTTCGGAGCCGGCTTCCCTTGCGGCTCCGGTATTCCTGCGCTACGCAACCCCAGAAAAAGTGGATCGTTTCGGAGTTTTGGATGACCTACGTCGTCACTGAAGCCTGCATCAAGTGCAAATATACCGACTGCGTCGAGGTCTGCCCCGTCGATTGCTTCTACGAGGGCGAGAACATGCTGGTCATCCATCCGGACGAATGCATCGATTGCGGCGTGTGCGAGCCGGAATGCCCGGCGGACGCGATCAAGCCGGACACCGAGCCGGGCCTGGAAAAGTGGCTCGAGGTCAACCGCGACTACGCCAAGAGCTGGCCGAACATCACCCAGAAGAAGGACTCGCCCGAAGACGCCAAGGAGTGGGAGGGCAAGGAAGGCAAGTTCGAGAAATATTTTTCCGCGAATCCGGGTAGCGGCGACTGATTCGTCAGCAGTTACCGGGGACTACCCCGATAAGGGCAGGCTCCGGCCCGTCGCGGCCTCCGTCCAGCCGCCGATTTAACCCTAATGACGGACATATGACCTGAGCGGCCCCCGTTATGCCCGGAATCGGGCGTAAACCATTGATTTTTGCGGAAAATGTGCTATATTGAGCACATTACAGGCCAAGAACCCCCTGCCATGCGTACCTTGTGGCGTCGAGGTTCCCGCAAACATCGAACAGGGGCGTGGCAGTTTCCGCGCGCAGGCTGTGTCACAGAAAACGCGTAAAAAGAGTGCTTCAAAGACGACGAAAAAAGCCGCTGTCGTTGCTCGCAGCGCAACCAAGGGCCGTGCCAAGGCGTCCGTGAAGGGTGCGAAGAAGGCGGCGGCTGCAAAGTCCTCAAAGAACAAAAGAAGCGTGATGCCAGAAAAGACTGCCAAGACTGTCGCGAAAGCGGCAGCTGCGAAGCCCGCTGCTGCGAAGGTCGCCCCCAAGACTGCTGCGGCGCCGAAGCCGGCCGCCCCGAAGGCTGCCGTCCCCGCCGCTGCTCCGAAGGTTGCCGCCAAGCCGGCCGCCCCGTCGCGTCCGGAAGAGAAGAAGGTCGTGACCCAGCGCCAGGGCTTCAAGGCCAACGAATTCGTCGTCTATCCCGCTCACGGCGTCGGCCAGATCCTGGCGATCGAGGAGCAGGAGATCGCGGGCGCCAAGCTCGAGCTGTTCGTGATCAATTTCATGAAGGACAAGATGACGCTGCGCGTCCCGACGGCGAAGGTCGCCAATGTCGGCATGCGCAAGCTGTCGGAGCCGGCGCTGGTCAAGAAGGCGCTGGAGACGCTGAAGGGCCGTGCCCGCGTCAAGCGCACCATGTGGTCGCGCCGCGCCCAGGAATACGAAGCGAAGATCAACTCGGGCGACATCGTCGCGATCGCCGAGGTGGTCCGCGACCTCTATCGTTCGGAGTCGCAGCCCGAGCAGTCCTACAGCGAACGCCAGCTGTACGAAGCGGCGCTCGACCGCCTGTCGCGCGAGATCGCTGTCGTGCAGCACTCGACCGAGACCGAGGCGATCAAGGAGATCGAAGGCCAGCTCGCCAAGAGCCCGCGCCGCGGCGCCAAGGCGGAAGCCGAGGGTGAAGGCGAGGGCGATGCGGACGGCGAGGATGCCGATACCGATGGCGACGACACCGCTGTCGAGGACGAAGCCGCCTGAAAGGATTCGACGGATTGAAAACAAAAGCCCGGTCGCAAGACCGGGCTTTTTGTTTGGGCCTGCGTCGTCGCGCTTCACCTACCGACTCCGCAAGCCTGTGCATCCGCGGCAGCTCATTGCGAAGCGCGAGCAACGA
This sequence comes from Bradyrhizobium sp. INPA03-11B, assembly GCF_040446015.1. NCBI lineage: Bacteria > Pseudomonadati > Pseudomonadota > Alphaproteobacteria > Hyphomicrobiales > Nitrobacteraceae > Bradyrhizobium > Bradyrhizobium sp. INPA03-11B. The sequence continues at coordinate 26,424 of NZ_JASGSR010000047.1, read as the reverse complement.
ATAGGCCGCAGGCGTTGCGCGCTGCAGCCTGTCGCCGGGAAAATTGAGTGTCAGTGCAACAACAATACTGCCAGCTCCGGTAAGCTTACGATCCCGGAACTCGTCGATTGGTTGGAGCCGCTATCTCCGTTCCAGGCGACGGAACATTCACGATGTTGTACGGCCGCGACACAGCTTCGGCGCATGCGGACAAATGTTGACCCGGCAATCGTCATAGCGCGCCGATTTGTTCCGCGACCGCGGTGCGGCAGATCGACTTAGGCAAATCTACGCAGGGGCGTCGACGGTCGCGATCAATGACCGCATGTCGATGGCGAACTCGCGATAGCGCGCACCCAGCAGGAGGGACTGTTCGCGCTTGCTGCCATCAGCGGCTCGGTATTTACGGGGCTCAGCCGGCAATCGAAACGTGATTTTTCTCACTCGGATCGTCAGTCGCGTCAGCCGATATCTTTATCGTATCGTGCTCGCGGGGTCTTGAAGGCCATGGCATTCGAACAGTTCAACCGCCCCCTTCCCCTTGAGCTCCACCAATCCGCGGCTTCGGCCGGTGCAGCAGTGCCGAATGCGTCTCCATGCGGTAGCGCTCATCAGGATCGATCCGACTTCCGCGTGAGTGGTGATACGGGCGGCGGTATTGACGGTATCTCCCCACAGATCAAACGCATATTGGCGCCGGCCTATGATCCCGGCGACCACGGGACCAGTATGAATCCCGATACGGAGCGCCCAGCCGGGCTTGAGCTTCAGCGAAGTCTCAATCATCGCTCCAGCACACCGCACCGCGGCCAGCACGCCGTTCTCCACGGGATGCAGAAGCCCTGCGGTGGCAAGGAATGCATCTCCGATGGTTTTTATCTTCTCCATAGCGTGCACTTCGACGATGTCCTCGAACGCGTCCACGAGAGTGCGAAGCTCAGTCACGACCTGTTCCGCTGGATGACAATCGCAATACTGCGTGAACCCGACGATGTCGCTGAAAAGCACCGTGACGTCATCCATGCGGCGAGGCTTGACCTCGTTGGTTGCCATCAGCTCCGCCACCGCGCTCGGCGGCAGGATGGCTTGCAACAACTCGTCGGCGCGGCTCCTCTCGCGCTGGATTTCTTCAAGGTAGTATGCCTCCCGGTCGCGCAGGCGTTTTTTTTCAAGACATGCGCCAACACGAGCGCCTAGAACCACGGGATTGAAGGGCTTCAGAAGATAGTCGTCGGCGCCAAGTTCGATGCCGCGAACCACGCTTTCAATCTCGTCCACGGCGGAAATCATGATCACGCGGATCTCCCGTGACGCCGGGCACGCCTTTAGCTGCTGTAGTACCTGATGACCATTCATCCCGGGCATGAGGACATCGAGGAGCACGAGATCCACGGGCTGCTTTGAAACCGTTGCGAGGGCCTCAACCCCGTCGCCAGCGGTCAGCACGGCCTGATAGCCCAGGCGCCGCAATCGACGCATGAGCAGATAACGGTTGTCCTCGTTATCGTCCACGACGAGAATCACAGAGGGCGGCTCACTCATGTCCTGGGCTTCTTCGTCAGCAGAACACCGATTCGATCGATCAAGCGCGGAAAATCGACCGGTTTTGCAATGAAGTCGTCACATCCGGCCGCGAATGCTCGCTCGCGATCTTCCGGCATGGCGTGGGCAGACAGCGCAATAATAGGCAGAGCCGCGGTTTCCGGTGTCCTGCGCAACTGCCGCGTAACCTCCCAGCCATCGATGACCGGTAGTCCGAGGTCCACAAGAATGAGAGCCGGCCCCAGGTTCTTGGCTTGCAGCAGACCTTCTGCACCGTCGCGCGCGATGAGGACTTCGTGGCCCTTTCGCTGCAACCGCCGCGACATCATATAGACGTTGTCTTCGTTGTCTTCGATGTACAGGATCTTAACCATCGCGTTCGGCCCCCTGTTGCGTGACCTCGATGGAGACGTTGTGCCTGACGAAGTCCCGGATTCTAGCCAGCAGCTCGTCGCGGTCGCAGGCTGCCTTGGACACGAAATCCACAATCCCGCTATTGAGCCGGCGGCGTTCCGCTTCGCTGAGGTCGGTGGCCGTCATTCCGACGACTGGAATATTGCTGAATGCCGCATCACCTCGGAGCAGCTCGAGGAATTGAAATCCGGCCATCTCCGGCATCATGAGATCGAGCAGGATCAGGTTTGGTCTGCGTTCCTGAAGTCGTCTGAGGCCCTCTCCACCGTCCTCAGCTTCGATAACGTGCCAGCCTTCGTCGGCAAGCGTCGACGCCAACAGCCGTCTGGTCTTCTCATCATCCTCAACGACAAGAATATCCTTTCTCGATGGGCCGGCGTTCAGATGATGCAAGACCGCCCTGAGCCGCGTCCAGTCGATCGGTTTAGTGATGTACTCGCTTGCGCCGAGCGCATAGCCCTTGCTGCGCTCATCGACGATGGTCAACATGATCACCGGAACCGGTGCGAGCTCGGGGGTTGATTTGAGTTCACGGAGCACGCCCCAGCCGTCGAACTCGGGCATTAGAACGTCCAGAGTGATCAGCGACGGGTGAACCTTGCGCGCGAGCGCGAGGCCTTCGCGCCCTCCTTGAGCGGTCAAGACGTCAAAGCCCTCCTTGCTGAGGAAGCGGCGCATGACATCGAGGACATTGAGATCGTCATCGATGACGAGCACCCGCGGAGCAGCGCCGTCCATGATGCGAATCGGTGAGCCGCCAGGCGCCGCTGTTGACATCTCCACGCGCAGCGGCGTCCCCTGAAGCGCCTGAGCAGGTAGACGGACAGTGAAGGCTGCGCCGCGACCGAGCGCGCTCTGCACAGTGATTTCTCCGCCCATCGCCCGACACAGATGTTGGCTGATCGCTAAACCCAGCCCGGTCCCGCCGTACTTGCGTGTCGTCGAACCGTCGGCCTGGGAGAATTCCTGGAACAGGCGGCCAAGCTGTTCCTCCGTCATCCCAATTCCACTGTCGGCCACGGTGAAGACCAGCGACGTGGCGGATCCGTTGGCTTCGCGGTTTACCGTAAAGCGGATCTCACCATTCTCCGTGAACTTGCACGCGTTGCTGAGCAAATTCAGAAGTACTTGACGCACCCGGGTCGAATCCGCCTGCATCGCTCCGATATCCGTGGGACAGTCGACTATGAACTTGTTGTTGTTCTTGTCCGCGATCGGCTGGGTTGTCTTGGTCAGTTCGCCAATGAGGGCCATGACGTCGATCTCCTCGGGATATAAATCGAGCTTGCCGGCCTCGATCTTCGACAGGTCGAGGATATCATTGATCAACGTGAGGAGATGCTTGCCCGCCCGCACGATACGTCCGACGGGCTCGGAAAGGGCTTCGTCGCGCTCGTCCTGCGCTTCTTCATGAAGTATCTCGGCGATTCCGATGATCGCGTTGAGCGGCGTTCGAAGTTCGTGGCTCATATTCGCGAGGAACTGACTCTTTGTTCGGTTTGCCGCCTCTGCTTCCTCGCGCGCCTGCTCGAGCTCAATTTGGCGGCGCTTCAGCTCGGCGATATCGGTGTAGACCACGACCGTGCCGCCATCATGGGTCCGGCGCTGGGTCACTCGCACCCAGCGATCGTTCCGATACGAATGCTCGGCGACGCTGAAGGGTTCGGAATGCTGCCTCTGGCGTTCCTCGATCCACTCCTCGGGAGTGCGGCCATTCAAATCGGCCACAGAGCGTGTAACGGCCGCCTCGAGGATTTCGCGGAAGCTCGTTCCGGGCTGGAACAGGTCTGCGCGCTGAGGATAGATCTCGCGCACCCGTTCGTTGCACACCACGATGCGGTCGTCGGCATCATAGAGCACGAATCCGTCGGAGATGGTTGCGATTGCCGCCGCGAGCGTCTTGCGCTCGTGCTCCCGTTCGGTCGTCAGCCGGTCGCGCTCTGTAAGAGTGTCGCGGAATATGGCGAGCGTTCGGGCCATCGCCCCGATCTCGTCACGGCCCGCGGCAGGAATTGGTACTGCGACGTCCCCGGCGTTAAGGCCGTTGATCGCCACGACGAGCCGCCGGAGCGGAAGCGTGACCGAGCGCAGCAGGAAGAAGGTCAGAAGCACTCCCACGATGACGACCGCTGCCACGACGCCTTGTGTAACCCTGGTGGCCGTGGCGACGTCCGCAACCGCACGATCGCGGGCCACCGCCGCCTCGCTGGTCAATTCGGTTACGATTGATTTGAGGCGCTCATCAATGACTGTGCTGTGCTGTCGAGCTTGAGCCAGGAGCGAATTGCCCATCACTCGGCGATCGGCAGTGTACTCCTCGACGGCGTCGGCGGCGAATTTCTCGAACAGCGCGAGTTCGGTACGAACCGAGGCTATGCGATCCGGTTTTCTCACGGCGAGCTGATCAAGATAACGTTCCATGCGGCTTCGAGCTTCTGCCGCATTCCGTTCCGAGCGCATCAGCATGCTGACGGCGAGGTCGGTCAGCCAATACCGAAGCTCTCCGAAGGTGACGCGTGCTGCATTCGCCGAGTCGATCGTGTCGATCAGATCGGCCACTTCAGCGACGACCGCCGAATCGTTTGCCAGCTTGCGCGTGAGATAGATATTGGTCGCCAGAATGACGAGGAGCAACGTGCCCGATAGAAGAATAATCCGGGTTCGGATATTCACGCGTGCCATCGTCGCGAGCCTCGTGTTCCGACGTTCCGGACTATCGGTACAGAATGATGCTAATGACGCCGCCCAGTTCATCCAGTTTCGCGCCTTCTTTCGGATAGCCTGTTATGTCGACTTCGCCCTTCGGTGAACCATGGCAGGCCAGGCAGGTCTCATCGTAGTATTGCGGCACCATGACCCGGAAGGCCGGACGTCCGTCCGTTTCGACGGCAGCCGAATAGGCCTGGTCGTGCGGCCAGCTTGGTGTGAGCAGTTTTGATTTGATGATGGTGGTCTCCCAAATGTCCGGGCGCGCCTTTCTGTTGCGCACGCGATCGGGCGGACCCGTCACCTTCACCTCAGCCTCCCCCTTTGCTCTGCGGGCGAATGCCTCGTTAACAAGACGCGCGAACACCGCCGGGATGAAACCCTTGAACCCTGTTCCCTTCGCGTTGATCGTCGTCTGATTCGCGTCCATGACCTCGACGATCGCGTCCATTTGAACGCGCAGCAAACGGCCATGGCGGGTGTTTGGATCGATCGTTGATGGATCGACGCCGGTTGCCTTGCGATAGATTTCGCGCGCTCGTTCGATCAGCGCGGCGCCGCCAAGGCCCTTCTCACCGAGCTTTGGATCATTGATTCGATCCTGCTCGCGGGAGATGACGGTTTCGCCGGCGAGCAGCATATCGGCCAGGCTTTGGCCTATTAGCAGATCGTCGTTCAGATCCTCTCGTTCCGGAGCCGCGCAAATCACCGACACGGGGATCGCGCCCACAAGTACGAGGGCTATCGTCGCTGTCACCCACGAATGCCTCGACCGAACCATTCCTTCATCTCGCAATAGCTAAACAAAATTACTGGTCAGCGCCCTCAATCGCGGCCAGAACCTTCGCTGGCGTAAACGGAACCGAGCGCAACCGGACGCCGATCGCGTCAAATACCGCGTTCGAGATCGCAGATGGCACGACCGCGGCTGCGGCCTCACCCGCTCCCGAGGGTTGCTCGGTCGGACGGTCGACAAGTTCGATGATGACGTCCGGTACTTCGGGAAACGTCAGGATCGGATAGGTTGCCCAATGCAGGCTTGTGACCGCCGAGCGGTCAAAAAGGATTTCCTCTTTCAGCGCGCGGCTGACGGTTTGGATGATGTTTCCCTCGATCTGGTTCTTGACGCCGTCGGGGTTGATGATCTGTCCACAATCATGCACGACGAAAAAGCGCTGCACGCGGATGTCCCCGCTTCTCCGATCGACTTCGATTTCGGCTACTGCGCCGACATAAGTGGGCGACGGGAGGTCCTTGGCGTAGCTGATGCCTCGTCCGACCATGACATCGCTCTGGGCGGCGCTCCGTGGCGAGAGGCGTGTCTCCCACCGAGCCAGAGTGCCAAGACGCCTCAGTAGCTCGGCACCACGAGGGTCTTTCAGATGGCTGAGACGAAGCTCGAGTGGGTCCGCACCAATAAAGGCAGCGAGCTCATCGACAAAGCATTCGTTGGCGAAAGTGTTTTGCAGGCGCCCTGGCGATCGGACCCAGGACCAGCGGAATGGTGTCTCGGCGAGGAGATGCGCGACAGTCCTGATGTTCGGAAAATTGTAGGGGATCGCCGAGTTGGAGGCCATCATATTGGGGCTGTCGGCGCGGTACGGCGTCGTTATTGGAGCGGGAGGCGCACCGGCCGCGAGCGTGGCTGCGATGAGTGGCACCGGCCCAAATCCATCCTGAGGAACGAAGAAGTCCGACTCCCAGGCGGTAATCCTGCCTTCGGCATCGACTCCGGCGCGAAGGTTAGCCAGTGTTGGTGGACCTTTTGGATCCCAACCATGCTCGTCAGCGCGCATCCACTGAACGCGCACGGGTCGGCCACCCATCGCGCGCGAGAGAAGCGCGGCGTCGCCGGCCGCGTCTTCGTGCCCATTGCGGCCGTAGCAGCCCGAACCTTCGATATAGAGGCAATGCACATCGTCGAGTGGCACGTCCATCATTGCCGCGAGTTGGCGCCTTAGAGAATGCGTCGCCTGAGACGCGCTCCAGCACGTAATTTTCCCGTCGTCGATCTCGACGACGGCGCAAGATGGGCCGATTGAGCCGTGTGTCTGGATGGCGAAATCGTAGGTGGCTGAGATGCGTTTCGGCGCGTCACTCAGCGCCTTGGCACTATCGCCGGAGTTGGAGGTCGCCACATCGCTTTTGATCGGAGTGGCGCGAACGTAGTCCCAGAGGCGCGCCCGGTCCGGCAGCCCTTCCCAGTTCGACCACGTCGCCTTCAGCTTACGTGCGGCCTGGATGGCGCCCCATTCGGTTGTCGCGACCACGCCAAGGAAATTGCCCTTGCGTACAACCTTTAGAAGGCCCGGAACGTCGCTCACCGAGGACTCGTCGACACTTTCAAGGCTGGCGCCAATTGCCAACGGGCGCACCACGCGGCCATGCAGCATTCCGGCAACGCGGAAATCGTGCATGAAGCTGAAGCGTCCGGTCGCCTTTTCTGGAATATCGAGGCGCGCCAGTGACTTCCCGACGACCTTGTACGTCGCCGGGTTCTTCGTGGGTGCATTGTTGTCGATCTTCAGCGAGAATGTACCGTCGCCGATAAGCCCGGCATAAGACACGCTCATGCCGTTACCCTCGATTATGCCGTCCTCGATGCGAAGCTCGGTCGTCGGCACCCCGAAGCGCTTCGCGGCGATCTCGGCGAGCGCTTTGCGCGCAGTCGCTGCGGCCTGCCGAATCTGCATCCCTCCTTTTTGAATCGAGAGGCTGGCCGCAGTTACGCCTTCGTCCGGCGTCAGCGCGGTGTCGCCCTGGATGAGCCTTACTCGGTCGATAGGCACATTGAGCTCTTCTGCCGCGATCTGCGTTAGTGCAGTCCGCAATCCGGTCCCGAGGTCTACTTTTCCGGAGTAAACCGTGATGTGGCCATCGGCATCGATAGACAGAAATCCGTCGACCTCGTCGGATGCAACGGTCTTCGGGGCCTTGTTTCGCGCCAAAGTGGAATATGGCTTTGCCGCAAGCGCAAAGGTGACGACCAGCACGCCGCCGGTCTTCAATATGCCGCGACGGGTGGAGACGAAGTCCAGCATCTCTGTCTCCCTGGTCTCACGCGTTACGGGCCGCCCGCTGGACTGCCCGAATGATGCGAAGATGCGTGCCGCAACGGCAAAGATTGTCGGCGAGCGCCTTCTTGATCTGTGGAACGGTCGGGTTCTTGGTTTTCGCGAGCAGCGCAGTCGTTCGAACGATCATGCCGTTGAGACAAAAGCCGCACTGCGCGGCCTGTTCGTCGATAAAGGCTTGCTGAACAGGAGACGGCCGCTCCAGGCTGCCGAGCCCCTCGAGCGTCACGATCTTCTTGTTTGCGACCTTGGTGAGCGGCGTCTCGCACGAGAGCACCGGTTCGCCATCCGACAGGACGGCGCAGGCTCCGCACTGGCCCAGTCCGCAGCCGAAGCGGGGGCCCTTCAATTCAAGATTGTCTCGCAGTGCATAGAGCAGCGGCATGCCTGGGTCATCGACTTCGATCGTGACCAAGCGGCCGTTAACATCCAGCGAAACAGACGTGGGCATGAATATCCTCCCCACCATCCGCTCATGCTTATCGAAGGTCCGCTTATATACCCTTCGGCAGCCGTTTTGAATGCCCAAGAGGGCCCCGCGTCGCGAACATCCGGCAGGACCTTGCCACCTGACCGGGCTCCCCCCCGAAATCCGGCTAAGTGGCTACTTCACCCGCTGCTTCTCGAGCTTCCGCGCCAATGTCCGGCGGTGCATGCCGAGGCGGCGGGCGGCTTCGGAGATGTTGAAGTCGGTCTCCATCAGGGTCTGGTGGATGCGCTCCCATTCCAGCGTCTTGATCGAGGTCGGCCGCGCGCCGACCTCGATGGCGGCGTTGCCTTGCGCTTTAAGGAATGCGGCCTCGATGTCGTCGGTGTTCGACGGTTTTGCGAGGTAATGGCAGGCGCCGAGCTTGATGGCCTCGACCGCGGTCGCGATGCTGGCGAATCCGGTCAGCACCACGATCAGCATTTCGGGGTCATGCGCGTGCAGTGCTTCGACGCAGGCGAGGCCCGACGCGCCGCCGGCGAGCTTCAGGTCGACGACGGCATAGCCGGGCGATTGCTGCTCGAGCAGCGCGCGGACCTCGTCGAGCGAGGCCGACACCGCGACATCGTAGCCGCGGCGTTCGAACGAGCGCTTCAGGGTGCGGGCAAAGCCTGAATCGTCCTCGACGATCAGAAGCTGGCGTTCATCCGTCAAGATGGTCTCCGATCGCGAGCGTCGAGAGCGGCAGCTCGAGCCTGACCGCGGCGCCGATGTCCGGCCGGTTGCGCGCCGTCACCACGCCGCCGAGCTTGCGCACGACATTGACGACCAGGAACAGGCCGAGGCCGCTGCCGGGGCTACCCTTGGTGGACTGATACGGCTTGCCGATATGCGCCAGCATCTCGCGCGAGAAGCCGGGGCCGCGATCGGTCACCGACAGCAGCAGCGTGTCGGCATTGCGCTCGGCCATCAGCTCGATCCAGTCGCGCGAGACCTCGGCGGCATTGTCGAGCACGTTGAAGATCGCCTGCTTGAGCGCGATGTCGGAGACGATCGCAAGGTCAGTGCCGAAGGCGTTGCGGAAATACAGCGTGGCCGACGGCCGCGTGGTTCGCCATTCCTCGACCAGCGCGGTCAGGAACGCCGCCACCGTGGTCGGCGAGGAGCCTTCGCCGCGGGCTTCGCCGGCCGACAGCAGGATGCCCGTGACGATCGACTTGCAGCGCTGCACCGAGATCTCCATCTCGCCGAGGTCCTGCGACAGCTCGGGATCGGAGGCGAGCGCGGGCATCCGGCGCCAGTCGCCCAGGATGACCGAGAGCGAGGCGAGCGGCGTGCCGAGCTCATGCGCGGCGCCGGAGGCCAGAAGGCCGATCCGGACGATGTGGTCCTGCTCGGCGGCGTGCTGGCGCAGCGCCGCGAGGCGCAGGTCGCGGTCGCGCAGATTGCGGTTGATCCGGGTCATGAACACCACGAGCAGCACGGCGTCGAGGACAAGGCCGATGAAGGTGCCGGCGATATACAGATTGAACGCGTCGGCAAAGCCCTGCTGCGGCAGCTCCAGCGGCCGGTAATAGCTGGTCAGCCAGGCGAAGTTCATGCAGACCAGCGCCACCAGCGACCAGGTGGATGGCGCATCGAGCAGCACCGCGCCAAGCGTCACCTGCAGCAGATAGAGCGACGTGAAGGGATTGGTGGCGCCGCCGCTGAGATAGAGCAGGGCGGTCAGCGCCGCGACGTCGAGCGCCAGCGCGACCAGGAGCTCGCGGTTGTTGATGTCGGCGCGGTAGCGCAGCCACAAGAGGCTGACGACATTGAGCGCAACGAGGCCGGAGATCACGGCCGCCAAAGGCAGCAGCGGCAAGGCTACGCCCATCCAGAACTGCACAAAGCCGATGGTGACGATCTGGCCGATCACGGCAATCCAGCGCAGCTGGACCAGCAGGGCCATGTTCTTGCGATTGGTCGCGATGTCGGCGGGCGCTGCGAGATCGTACGGCATGCCGGCAGCCGCGTTCACGGCGGACGGCATCACGGCCGTGCCGGTCGCGGCGTTCTCCTCATGCAGATCCGATGTGCGCTCGAGCATCTGGGCCTGTGTCGCGAGACAGATTGCGGGCTGCGCCGATCAGGCGGCGCACGGCGGCGCGCCTTGAACTCCACCTTGGATCGGAGGCGCCGGCGCGGCTCCTGGCGCTGGCGATGCGCAGGAGCGCGCCCGCCAGCATAAGGGCCAGCGCGAACCATGTCAGCGCGTAAATCAGGTGGTTGTTCGGAAACCGCACGATCGTGAGCCCGCCGACGGGGTAGCCGCCAGGGTTTGGCGTCGCATCGGCGTCAATGAAGAAGGGGGCGGTGTGCGACAATCCGCGCGCGGCGGCGATCGCGGCGACGTCGCGGGAATACCAGCGGCCGGCCGAAGCGTCGTTGCTGCGCAGGAAGCCACCCTTGGGCTCCGACATCCGCAGCAGCCCGGTCACGCTGACGGTGCCTTGCGGCTCGCCGTCGCGCCGGGTCGCGGGTTCGCGCCGGTCAGGCGGAACAAAGCCGCGATTGACCAACACAGTGGTTCCGTCGGCCATGCGCAGCGGCGTCAGCACCCAGAAGCCGGGGCCTTCGTTCGTCACGGCCTGCACCACCGTCTCGTCGGTGTTCAGAAAGGTGCCGTCGACGGTGACGCGGCGGTACTCATCGCTCGCTGCGCTGACTTCAGGCCATGACGAGGGCGGCGGCGGTGCGACCGGGGCCGCATGCATGCGCTGCTCGACCCGTTCGATCAGCGCCAGCTTCCAGACCCTGCGTTCGACCTGCCAGACGCCGAGTGCGCTCAGCAGCACCACGCCCAGCATGCCGAGCGTGAGCAGCACAAGCGATGGTCTGGCAGACCGCATCGTCACGGCATCTGGCTCATGTCGTGCATCGGCATCATGTTGATGTTGAGATGATGCATGACCCACAGCGAGCCGGTCAGCGCGATCACCACCATGACCACGGTGAAGATCATCGCCATCATGGTCCAGCCGTTCTCGGACCGGGTGTTCATGTGCAGGAAGTACACCATGTGCACGACGATCTGCACCGCTGCGAGCACCAGCACGATCAGTGCGGTGACCGCCTTGTCGGCGATGGTTCCCGTCATCACCAGCCAGAACGGCACCGCGGTGAGGATCACCGAGAGGCCGAAGCCGATCAGATAGCTCTTCAGCGAGCCGTGGGCGGCGCCGCCATGGTCATCATGGCCGTGACCGCCGTCGGAGTGCAAGATCTGAGATTCGGCGTGAGAGTCTGTTGTCATCGCAGCATTCCCAGGAGGTAGACGAAGGTGAAGACGCCGATCCAGACCACGTCGAGGAAGTGCCAGAACATCGAGAGGCACATCAGTCGGCGCCGGTTGGCTGTGGTCAGGCCGAAGCGCGCGGTCTGCACCATCAGCGTCACCAGCCAGACCAGGCCGAAGGTGACGTGCAGGCCGTGGGTGCCGACCAGCGTGAAGAACGACGACAGGAAGGCGCTGCGCTGCGGCGTCGCGCCCTCATGGATCATGTGGGCGAACTCGGTGAGCTCGATGCCGAGGAAGGCGAGGCCGAACAGTCCGGTGATCGCGAGCCAGAGCTGCGTCTGGCCGATCTTCGACTTCTCCATCGTCAGCATGGCAAAGCCATAGGTGATCGAGGAGAGCAGCAGCATCGTGGTGTTGAGCGCGACCAGCTTGAGGTCGAACAGGTCCTTCGGCGCCGGGCCGGCGGCATAGTTGCCGCCGAGCACGCCATAGGTCGCAAACAGCATCGCGAAGATGAGGCAGTCGCTCATCAGGTAGATCCAGAAGCCCAGCATGGTGCTGGCGCCTTCCGGATGATCGTGCTCGTCGATGACGTGGAAGATCGGCTCGGAGCCTTGGATGGAGATTTGGCTGGTTGCTACGCTCATGTCTGGGCTCCCGCGGCGAGAACGCGCGTCCGCGCATCTTCGGTCCGCACCACCTCATCCGCCGGGATGTGGAAGTCGCGGTGATAGTTGAAGGTGTGGCCGATCGCGACCGCGAGCAGCGCAACGAAGCTGACGGCGGCGAGCCACCAGATGTACCAGATCAGGCCGAACCCCATCGCGGTGGCGAGGCCGGCGAGGATGATGCCGGTGCCGGTGTTGGACGGCATGTGGATCGGCCTGAAGCCGGTCAGCGGACGCTTGTAGCCGCGGCGCTTCATGTCCCACCAGGCGTCGTTGTCGTAGACGACGGGCGTGAACGCGAAGTTGTAGTCCGGCGGCGGCGACGAGGTCGCCCATTCCAGCGTGCGCGCGTTCCAGGGATCGCCGGTGGTGTCCTTCAGCTGCTCGCGTTTGAGGATGCTGACCGCGAACTGCACCAGCATCGCGCCGATGCCGAGCAGGATCAGGAAGGCACCGAAGCCCGCGATGATGAACCAGATCTGCAAGGACGGATCGTCGAACACGCGGAGCCGCCTCGTCACGCCCATCAGGCCGAGCACGTAGAGCGGCATGAAGGCGAAGTAGAAGCCGACGACCCAGAACCAGAACGACAGCTTGCCCCAGAACGGATCGAGCCTGAACCCGAACGCCTTCGGGAACCAGTAGTTGATGCCGGCGAACAGACCGAACAGCACGCCGCCGATGATCACGTTGTGGAAATGCGCGATCAGGAACAGGCTGTTATGCAGCACGAAATCGGCCGGCGGCACCGCGAGCAGCACGCCGGTCATGCCGCCGATCACGAAGGTCAGCATGAACGCCACCGTCCACATCATCGGTAGCTCGAAGCGGATGCGGCCGCGATACATCGTGAACAGCCAGTTGAACATCTTCGCGCCCGTCGGGATCGAGATGATCATGGTGGTGATGCCGAAGAACGAGTTCACGCTGGCGCCGGAGCCCATCGTGAAGAAGTGGTGCAGCCAGACCAGGTAGGACAGGATGGTGATGACGACCGTGGCGTAGACCATCGAGGTGTAGCCGAACAGCCGCTTGCCGGAGAACGTCGCGGTCACCTCGGAGAAAATGCCGAAGGCCGGCAGCACCAGGATGTAGACCTCGGGATGGCCCCAGATCCAGATCAGGTTCACGTACATCATCGGGTTGCCGCCGAAGTCGTTCGTGAAGAAGTTGGTGCCGACGTAACGGTCGAGCGACAGCAGCGCCAGCACAGCGGTCAGGACCGGGAAGGAGGCGACGATCAGGACGTTGGTGCAGAGCGAGGTCCAGGTGAACACCGGCATCTTCATCATCGTCATGCCCGGCGCGCGCAGCTTGACGATGGTGCAGATCAGGTTGATGCCCGATAGCGTGGTGCCGACGCCGGCGACCTGTAGTCCCCATATGTAGTAGTCGACGCCGACGTCTGGACTGTAGCCGATGTTCGAGAGCGGCGGGTAGGCGAGCCAGCCGGTGCGGGCGAATTCGCCGACGAACAGCGACATCATCACCAGCACGGCGCCGCCGACCGTCATCCAGAAGCTGAAATTGTTGAGGAAGGGGAAGGAGACGTCGCGGGCGCCGATCTGCAGCGGCACCACGTAGTTCATCAGGCCGGTCACCAGCGGCATTGCCACGAAGAAGATCATGATCACGCCGTGGGCGGTGAAGATCTGGTCGTAGTGATGCGCCGGCAGGTAGCCGTCGGAGCCGCCAAAGGCGATCGCCTGTTGCAGGCGCATCATCAGCGCGTCCGCGAAGCCACGCAGCAGCATCACGATGCCGAGGATCATGTACATGATGCCGATGCGCTTGTGGTCCACGGTGGTGAACCACTCGCGCCACAGATAGCTCCAGAGCCGGAAGTAGGTGACGATGGCGAACAGCGCGAGGCCGCCGGTCGCCACCACCGCGAAGGTGCCGACCAGGATCGGCTCATGCAGCGGCAGCGCTTCCAGATTGAGGCGGCCGAAGATCATCTTGACGAGATCGGGATTCATGCGGTCCTCCTCAGGACTCTGATTTCGGACGCTGGCCGAGCAGCAAGGACGTCGATGACGCGGGCGAGAACGGCGGGCGTTTCAGCCCGAAGCCGCGCAGCGGCGTCAAATCGAGCGGCGCCGTGACCTCGCGCGACGGCGCGTCCTTGATCTCATCCATCGAGCAGATGCCGGCGACGAAGGTCGGCTCCGTGCCGAGCGGCGCGCCGCGGCGGGCGTATTTGTCGTAAGTGAGCGGCAGCGTGTTGTTGAAGCCTTCGCGGCCGAGGCCGCCCTTGGCGTCGATTGCCATCATCTCGCTCATGCACATCTTGCCGGGCTCGACGCACATGTTGAGGATCGCCTTGTAGAGATCGCGATCGACCGAGCGGTAGAGCCGGACCGGATCGTTCTGGCTCGGACGCTCGAGCTGCAGATAGTCGGTGCGGCCGAGCATGTTGGCGCTGGTCTTGGCGGTGCCGATCCACTTGTCGAAATCGGCGTTCGACAGGCTCTTGAACTCGAAGTGCATGCCGGAGAAGCCGGCGCCGCTGTAATTGGCGGAGAAGCCGCGGAAGGTGCCCGCCTTGTTGGCGACCGCGTGCAGCTTGGTCTCCATCCCGGGCATCGCGTAGATCTGGCCGGCAAGGGCGGGGACGTAGAACGAGTTCATCACGGACGACGCCGTGATGCGGAAGCGGATCGGGCGGTCGACGGGAGCCGCGAGCTCGTTGACGGCGGCGACGCCGTAATCCGGGTAGATGAACAGCCACTTCCAGTCGAGCGCGACCACCTCGACATTGAGCGGGGCGTCCTTGCTTTCGATCGGCTTGTCGGCGGCGATGCGGCCGAGCGAGCGGTAGGGATCGAGCAGGTGGGTGCCCATCCAGGTCAGCGCACCCAAGCAGATGATGATCAGCAGCGGCGCCGACCAGATCACGAGCTCGAGCTGGGTGGAGTGATCCCACTCCGGCTCATAGGGGGCCTGGGTGTTGGACTGGCGGTAGCGCCAGGCGAAGAAGACGGTCAGCGCCATCACCGGAAGCACGATGATGAGCATTAGGACGGTGGAGATCACGACGAGGTCGCGCTGCTGGACGGCGACGTCGCCGGCAGGGGCCAGGACGACGAAATCGCACCCGCCAAGAAGGGCCGCGAACGGCAATAAGGCCAATAATTTCAAGGCGCGCACGGCTCACCCCACTGGAATTTTATGAGTTCCGCCAAGGGGTAGCTGCGATGCAGCAAAGTTGACATTGGACAATTTGTCCAATGTTGCACTGCGGGATAGAAGCTCAGAAGGTGAGGTGGACCGCGTGGCAAAGTGCCCGTGGCCTCATCTCTTGCTTGAGCATGCGGTTCGGAAAACCGGTTTCCACTTTTCCGGGTCATGCTCCAAAGGACGGTTCTCCGGCGATGGCACAGGCCCCAGCAATGGCTCACGGCACCCCGACCGCGTCAGGTCACGGGCAGGCGAAACCCGGCGAAATCGCGATCGGCGTCATCATCGGACGCACGTCGGAGTTCTTCGACTTCTTCGTCTATGCGATCGCCTCGGTGATCGTGTTCCCGAAGCTGGTGTTTCCGTTCGTCAATGAACTGACCGGCACGCTCTATTCGTTCGGCATCTTCGCGCTGGCGTTTGCCGCGCGGCCGCTCGGCACCGTCATCTTCATGGCCGTCGACCGTCGCCACGGCAAGGGCGCCAAGCTCGTTATCGCGCTGTTCTTGCTCGGCACCGCAACGGTCGCGCTCGCCTTCCTTCCCGGCTACGACACGATCGGCGTTGCGGCGATCTGGCTGCTCGCTGCCGCGCGCGTGCTGCAAGGCATCGCCTGGGGCGGCGCGTGGGACGGGCTCGCCTCGCTGCTCGCGATGAATTCGCCGGCCAACAAGCGCGGCTGGTACGCGATGGTGCCGCAGCTCGGCGCGCCGCTCGGGCTGATCGTGGCGAGCGCGCTGTTCGCGTTCTTCGCCGGCAACCTCTCGGCGGATGATTTCTTCGACTGGGGCTGGCGCTATCCGTTCTTCGTCGCCTTCGCCATCAACGTGGTGGCGCTGTTCGCGCGGCTGCGCATGGTGGCGACCGACGAGTATTCCGAGCTGTTCGAGAGCCGCGACCTCGAGCCGGCGCGGGTCGGCGAGACCATCGCGCAGGAGGGCCGCAACATCCTGCTCGGCGCGTTTGCGCCGCTGGCGAGCTTCGCCCTGTTCCACATGGTCACGGTGTTTCCGCTGTCCTGGGTGTTCCTGTTCACCAAGGAAAGCCCGGTGCGCTTCCTCATCATCGAGATGATCGGCGCCATGGTCGGCGTCGCCGCGATCATCGCCTCCGGCATGATCGCCGACCGCGTCGGGCGCAAGCCGCTGCTGCTGGGCTCGGCGGTCGCGATCGCGGTCTACAGCGGCTTCGCCCCGCAGCTGCTCGATGCCGGTGCGTTCGGCGAAACGGTGTACATGGTGCTCGGCTTCGTGCTGCTCGGCCTGTCGTTCGGCCAGTCGTCGGGCGCGATCGCTTCGAACTTCGCGCGGACCTATCGCTACACCGCCTCGGCGCTGACCTCGGATTTCGCCTGGCTGTTCGGCGCCGGCTTCGCGCCGCTCGCCGCGCTCTTGCTGGCGACGCATTTCGGCCTGATCTCGGCCGGTGCGTATCTGTTGTCGGGCGCGGTGTGGACGCTGCTGGCGCTGTGGCTGAGCGGCCTGCGCGAAGCGGAAGGCTGATCTCGCGCCTCTCGTCTCTCTTGTAGCCCGAATGCAGCGAAGCGAAATCCGGGACCGCTTTCACCGCGGATAGTCCTCCCCGGATTGCGCTACGCTCCATCCGGGCTACGGACCCTCGCTACCGAAACAGCCCGTCGACGCGGAACGAATAGCCCAGGCCGACGATGTAGTTCGGCGAGTTGCGGTTGAGCCCGAACGCGACGTGGAGGTCGACCTGCTGGGTCGGCGTGATCCGGTAGACGCCGCCGGAGTTGATCAGCTGGGTCGGCCGCGCGCCGTCGGGACAGTCGCCGACATATTCGGTGAACATGCTGATCCGCTCGGTCAGCTTCTTCTCGATCACGAACGTCGCTTCCGACATGTGCTGGCCGGTCAGTTCGGCGGGGCGGAAGAACTCCGTGAACATGCCGCTGACGCCCCAGCCGTCATGCAACTCCCATGACCATGGCAGCTGGATGTAGGGCTGCGCGCCGCGCCCGGCGATCGCAGCCGCGCCGGTCGGCAGCGCGACGCCGGCGGTGATCGACAGGTCGATCTTCCCCGGCAGCGGGCTGATTTGCCATTTGATCGCGGGCGCGACGTCGGAGAAGCCCGAGACGCCGGGCGATTTCACGCTGCCGAACCAGGTCGGCAGGTCGACCAGAACCTCGAGGCAGGGCGCAATCCCGAGCCGCCAGCGGCTGTTGCTGCCGTCGATGCTGCGGCCGGCGTCGCGGCCGGTCAGGTTGACGCCGTTCTCGCTCTGCAGGCTCCCGACCGGCACGACGATACTTGAATTGGTGACGTCGGGCCGGTCGGTCGCAATTTCGTCGCTCGGCTTGGGGCAGCCGTCCGCGCGTGCGGCGGTGGTGGCTGCTGCGGCTGTGAGCGCAGCGAGCAGCATGCACGCGAGTCCGGCAAGTCGAGCGACGGCGCCGAGCCGATTGCGAAACACTGGGGATGCTCCAATAGCCTGGCGCCGCTGCGGAGGTGGCAGCTGCGAATCGAGATCGGCGGGGCCGCGCGGATATTCCACGCGGGCGGGAATAAACTTCAGCAACAACTGCCATTCTCAGCGATCGATCCGGCTCGCGTCCAGCACAATTGGGAACCCGCGGAATTTCCGGGAATAGATCGCCGGTCAGGCTGCTCCTGTTGCGGTGACCAACAGGAGACCCCGGGAATGACCATCCGTTCGATCGCAGGCGTCCTGGCGCCGCGGCACGCCAAAACAGCCGCAATGGCGGCGATCGCGATCCTGCTCGCCCTGAACAGCGCCCGTGCGGCGGGCGATGCCGCGCGTGGCGCCACCCTGTACCAGGGCTGCGGCGATTGCCATTCGATCGAGAAGAACGACGTCGGGCCGATGCACAAGGGGGTCGTCGGCCGCCTCGCCGGCTCGGTCGCGGGCTATAATTACTCGCCGGCGCTGAAGGACTCCAAGATCGTGTGGACCGAGGCCAATCTCGACAAATGGCTGACCGGTCCCGACGCGATGGTTCCGGGCACCAAGATGTTCTACGAGGTTCAGGATCCGAAGGATCGGGCCGACATCATCGCCTTCCTCAAGGAGAAGGCGAAGTAGGGTACCAACCTTCTCCACCCGTCGTCCCGGCGAAGGCCGGGACCCATAACCACAGGGTTGCGTTGTTCGAACGCGCCGTGGCCCCAGCTTTTTCCATCAATCGATAATTGTGGTTATGGGTCCCGGCTTTCGCCGGGACGACAGTGGTGAGGGTGCGTGCAGCCTCAATCCACCACGATCTTGACGCGGTCGCGCGGCTTCACCTGGGCGTGGGCGTCGAGGCCGTTGAGCACCCGGAAGCGCTCGGCTGGATGATCGACGCCGGCCATGCGGTGTGACAGCGATTCGACGGTGTCGCCGGGCTGCACGTTGATGACCTTGATGCGCAGCGGGCGCGCGGCCTGGATCTCGTCGAGGGTCAGGCGACGGAATGAATTGACGGTCTCGCGCGCGTTGCGCTCGCTCTCGGTGGATTTCTGCTTGGCGGCGAAGATGAAGCGGTAGACGTCGCTGCCGAAGCGCAGTGCGTAGACCTTGAACTGCCACTGGTCGCCATGCGCGGTGGCCGAGGCTGCCGGAAAGCCGTTGATGTTGAGGTCCTCGGTCGAGGATCTCTCGACGCCTTCCATCCAGCCGGAGTTCAGATAGTCGCCGAGCGTCTGTTCGGCCGGAACCCGCACCACGTCGAAGCGCATCGCCTGGCTGCCGCCCTCGCGCACGCCGATCACCGCCTGCGCGGTGTTGTCGAGCGTGAAATTATCAGGTGCGGTGAAGGTGAAGCCGAGCTTGGGATGCAGAAATCTGCGGCCGCGCACGAAGCCTTCGCTGGGATCCTCGCCATAGACGATGTTGTCGATCGCGGCGAGATAGGTCTCGCGGTCGCGCTCGTTGCTCTCGGGCGACGAATATTGCCGCGCGGTGGTCTGCGCATTGTTGATGCGCTCGGGCGTTGCCGGATGCGACGAGGTGAAGTCCTGCGCGCGCGGATCGAGCGCGGTCTTGCCGATCTTGAGCGCGGCGTTGCGCTCCATCGCGGTCAGGAAGCGCGACGCGCCATAGGGATCGAAATGCGCGCGCGCGGCGATCCCGACGCCGATGCCGTCGGCTTCGAACTCCTGCTGCCGCGAGAAGCTCGCCATCGTCAGCTTGGTCTTGGCGAGCGCCAGCGCCGTGAGATCGGGATCGGTGCTCATGTCGGTGACGACGCGCGTCACCACCGCCGCCTGGCGCGCCTGGTCCTCGCGCATCGCAGCGTGCTTGGCCAGCACATGCGCCATCTCGTGGCTCAGCACCGAGGAGAGCTCGGAGGTGTCGCTGGCGAGCGCGATCAGGCCGCGCGTGACGTAGAGCTGGCCGGTCGGCAGCGCGAAGGCGTTCACCGCGCCGGAATTGAGGATCGTGACCTTGTAGGCCTGGTCGGGCCGTTCGGAGGCGGCGACCAGCCGCTCGACGGTCTTGCTGATCAGGGCCTCGAGCTTGGGGTCGTCATAGGCGCCGCCATAGGACGACAGGATCCGCTCGTGCTCGCGCTCGCTGTTGGGGGTCTGCTGCACCACCCGATTCGGCTTCACCGGCGCCGCTGTTGCAGTGGGCGTGACCTGCTCGAATCGGCCGACATTGCCGCAGGCCGACAGCGTCAGGGCCGCGCAGACGAGCACAGGCGCTGCCGAAAGACGGCGGCCAGTCCCATCTTCACGCCGTCCTGCGCGCTCAATCACGTCAAAAACTCACAAATTGTCTCATGAATCGGCCGGGGTGTGGCCAAAGGCCCCCTAGTTCCCGCCGAGCAGTTCAATCTGCCCCACCCGGAGCAACTCGATTCGCGGCCCACGTCGTGCTTCCACCCAGCCTCGGACACGAATCCTGCGATTTTCCAGAGACTTGGGCGAAAGCCCGGCCGCCTCGAACGCAGGGACTATGCGCCTTGAAATAGTCAGAGCAAAGTCCCTAGTCCAGTTCCGGCCGAAATTCAGGTAGGTCGTCGCGCCCGCTTGACGCACGGACAAAACCCTGCCCTCGACCACCGTAAAACGCCCGATCCCGGCCAAAATATCGTCCGGACTTTCAGCGTTTTTTATGACCGTGGCCTCCGCCCAGGTTCCCGATCGGGCGGTCCGCGCCTCTCTTTCCGCCGCCATCAGCGCCGCGGCGCAGTCCTTGTCGGCGATCTCGGACGACACCAGCGCGAGGCCCTGGCGCAGCAGTTCGCTCTGTACCGGCGTCTCGCCGCCTTGGAGGAATGCGTAGGCCGGCTGCCGGCCATAGCGGTCCGGCGTGTCGTCTTGTCCGTGTAGTGTCACGTCGCGACCGACCAGCAGTGCCGACAGAGTTGCGGTGGCCTTCGCCTTGTCCGCCACCTCGATGCCGGCGAGCCTGACCTCACGGCCGTCGTCGAGCCGCAGGCTGCGCGCATCGACCACCGCGGCGACGCGGCCTTCGCCCTGAATCTCGAAATTGCATCCCGCTGCATGGCTTGCGCCGCAAGCAAGCAACGTCGTGCACGCGAGGAGGGTGCTGCGAGCCAGCCTCGGTAGAATCTGCATCGATAAAATCTGCATGAACCGATCTTCGCACATATTGACCATTCCGTTCAGCGGAAAACACGTGTCAGCTCCGCGGCTTGCCGCTGTGCATGGCATGCGGCATGATCCCGCGCGCGTGAAACGGACCGGCGGCGATGGAATGCGGCACGGCCTTCGAGGGAGGATTTGAATGAGACGGGTTTTGGCCGGCGTGTTGGCCTGTGTGTTTGCGATCTCGGCGAATGCGTCGCTGGCGCAGGACAAGCCTCCGCTGAAGCTCGGCGGCATCCTCGATATGTCGAGCCTCTATGCCGACATCACCGGCTCCGGCAGCGAAACCGCAGCAAAGATGGCGGCGGAGGATTTCGGCGGCACCGTGCTCGGCCGCAAGATTGAGATCGTGGTCGGCGACCATCTCAACAAGGCCGACCTTTCCGCCAACATCGCCCGCGACATGATCGACAACCAGGGCGTCGAGATGATCTTCGACGTCGCGGCGTCGGCAACGGCGCTCGCCGCGGCCGAGATCGCCAAGGCGCGCGGCAAGATCATCATGTTTAACGGCCCGGGCTCGATCCGTCTCTCCAACGAGGCCTGCGGCCCCTACACCGTGCACTACGTGTTCGACACCTTCGCGCAGGCCAATGTGACCGGCCTTGCTGCCGTGAAATCCGGTCTCGACACCTGGTTCTTCCTGACCGCGGACTATGCGTTCGGCCAGGACCTCGAAAAGGACACCAGCAATGTCGTGGTGAAGTCGGGCGGCAAGGTGCTCGGCAGCGTGCGCCATCCGATCAATACCTCGGATTTCTCGTCCTTCCTGCTGCAGGCGCAGGCCTCGAAGGCCAAGGTGATCGGGCTTGCCAATGCCGGCGGCGACACCATCAACGCGATCAAGCAGGGCGCCGAGTTCGGCATCACCAAAGGCGGCCAGAAGATCTCGCCGCTCTTGGCTTTCGTGACCGACATCGACAGCGTCGGGCTCGAGACCGCGCAGGGCTTGCTGCTGGCGGAAGCGTTCTATTGGGACCTCAATGACGACACCCGCGCGTTCTCAAAGCGCTTCATGGAGCGGACCAAGCGGGTGCCGACCTCGGCGCAGGCCGGTGTCTATTCCTCGGTGATGCATTATCTGCAGGCGGTGCAGGCGGCCGGCACCACGGATGCCGCCGCCGTCATGAAAGTGATGAAGGAGACCCCGATCAACGACATGTTCGCCAAGAACGGCCGGATTCGCGAGGACGGCCGCATGGTGCACGACATGTATCTGTTCGAGGTCAAGAAGCCCTCGGAATCGAAAGGCCGCTGGGACGACTACAAGCTGCTCGCGACCGTGCCGGGCGACCAGGCGTTCCAGCCGCTGTCGGAGTCGCGCTGCCCGCTGGTGAAGAAGTGACGAAGTCACGCAGTCATCCCGGGGCGATGCGTTAGCATCGAACCCGGGATCTCGAGGTTCCGGGTCTGGTGCTTGCGCACCATCCCGGAACGACGAGGCAACAACCAACAAACAACGAAAGGCAAAACGCCATGAGCGACAATCAGATGGTTCTCCAATCCCTCGACAAGGGTCTGCTCACCATCACCATGAACCGCCCGGATCGGCGCAATGCGCTCAATCCCGACATGACGCGCGGCCTCGTCGAGGCGGCGCGGCGGGCGCAGGACGATACCGAGGTGCGTGCGGTGCTGATCCGGGGTGCCGGCGGCACCTTCTGCGTCGGCGGCGACGTCAAGTCGATGGCAGAGGGCCGCGCGCCGTTGCCGTTCGAGGCCAAGATGGCCAATCTGCGCCGTGGCATGGAGGTCTCGCGCATCCTGCACACGATGCCGAAGCCCGTGGTGGCGCAGCTCGATGGTGCTGCGGCCGGCGCAGGTCTCTCGATCGCGCTGTCCTGCGATCTCCGCGTCGCCAGCGCCTCCTGCAAGATCACGACAGCCTTTGCCAAGGTCGGCTTCTCCGGCGACTACGGCGGCACTTATTTCCTGACCAAGATGCTCGGCAGCGCGAAAGCGCGCGAGCTCTACATGATGTCGCCGGTGCTGTCGGCGCAGGAGGCCTACCACCTCGGCATGGTCTCCAAGGTGGTGCCCGATGCCGACGTCGAGGCCGAGACGCTGGAGCTCGCGCGCTCGCTGGCGCAAGGACCGTCGGTGGCGCTCGGCTACATCAAGCGCAACATCAACAATGCCGAGACCATGACGCTGGAGGCCTGCTTCGACGGCGAGGCGATCCACCACACCCGCGCCGGCGAGACCACCGACCACAAGGAAGCGGCCAAGGCGTTCGTCGAGAAGCGCAAGCCCACCTTCCAGGGTCAGTAAGCCGTGACCAATCACATGGCCGATTACATGCGGCTGCGCCAGATCTGCCTGGTGGCGCCGCAGCTCAAGCCCGTGATCGCTGATATCTCCGCGATCATGGGCCTCGACGTCTGCTATCGCGACGGCAATGTCGCCAAATATGGCCTCGAGAACGCGCTGCTGCCGGTCGATACCATCCTGCTGGAAGTCGTCGCGCCGTTCCAGCCGGGGCCGGGCACCGCGGCCGGCCGCTTCATCGAGAAGACCGGCGGCCGCGGCGGCTACATGGCGATCTTCTGCTGCGAGGATCCCGACGCGCGCGGCGCCAAGGCCAATGCGATGGGCGTGCGCACCGCGAACGTGATCACGCATGCGCCGTATCACGGCGTGCAACTGCATCCGCGCGACTGCCGCGCCGCCTTCATCGAGTTCAACCACACCGACGGCAGCGACGACATCCTCGGGCCATATCCGCCCGCCGGCCCGGACTGGCAGAAGTCGATCCGCAAGGACACGACTTTGGCGCTGACCGAGGTCGAGATGCAGAGCCCCGAGCCCGAGGCGTTGGCGGCGCATTGGGGAACGATCGTTGGCGTGCCCGCCGACGGCACCGTGGTGAAGCTGCCCAACAGCAGCTTCCGCTTCGTCAAGGGCGACAGCGAGATCATGAGCGGTTTGACGTTCAAGGTCGCCGACAGGGCCAAGGTGCTGGATGCCGCAAAAGCCAGGGGCTGCGCGGTTGATGGCGGTGAGTTCCGGCTTTGCGGCGTGACGTTTCGTCTTACCGCCTAGCTCTCGTAGCCCGGATGAAGCGAAGCGAAATCCGGGACTGCGCTCTCCGCGGATGGACTGTCCCCGGATTGCGCTGCGCTCCACCGGGCTACGTAGACACAAACATCTCCCCAACCCGTCATCCTGAGGTGCGAGCCTCTTCGGCGAGCCTCGAAGGATGCGCAGCCCGGCTGGTGGCCGTCCATCCTTCGAGGCTCGCTCCGCTCGCACCTCAGGATGACGGTGAACGATTGACTTGCGGGATGAACGATTGAGCTCGCCCCAACGATCCAATACCGTGGCTCACAATAACAACAACCGGAAACGCCCATGCCGCATCCGCTCGATTCCTTCTTCGCCCCAAAGAGCATCGCGCTGATCGGCGCCTCGCGCGATCACGAGAAGATTCCCGGGCGGCTGCTCGCGATGCTGCGCAAGAACGGCTATCCGGGCGCGCTCTACCCGATCAATCCGAACTATGACGAGATCGACGGCTTGAAATGCTTCAGGTCGATCGCCGAGATCGGCGCGCCGATCGACCTCGCCGTCATCGTGATTCCCGCGCGTGCGGTGCTGCCGGCGCTGGAACAGTGCGCGGCGGCCGGCGTGAAGAACGCGGTCATCATCTCCTCAGGCTTTGCCGAGGAGGGCGGCGACAGCGCGGACATGCAGGATGCGATCGTGGCGTTGGCGAAGCGGACCGGGATGCGAATCTCCGGTCCGAACGCGGAAGGCTTCTACAGCCAGGTGCAGAAGGTGGCCGCGACCTTCAGCCCGACCGTCGACGTCAAGCCGGATGTGCCCGATCTGGTCGCGAGCAAACGGCGGATCGGCATCGTCGCGCAGAGCGGTGGCATCGGCTTTGCGATCTATCATCGCGCCAAGGCGCTCGGCGTCGCGCTCAGCTATGTCGTCAGCGCCGGCAATGAGAGCGATCTCGGCGCCGGCGAATTCCTCGACTACATGGTGCAGGATGCCTCGACCGACGTGATCCTGCTGTTCATCGAAGGCATTCGTGACGTCGACAAGTGCCTGGCGGCGGCGAAGCGCGCGGCGGAACTCAGGAAGCCCGTCATCGTCACGAAAGTGGGCCGCTCCGGCGCCGGCGAACGCGCGGCAGCCTCGCACACCGCGAGCATGGCGGGCTGGTCGGCGGCCTATGATGCGGTGTTCGCGAAATACGGCTTCATCGTCTCCAACGATCTCGACGAAGCGGTGACGATTGCCGCCGTGTTGACCACCAATCCCCTGCCGAAGGGCGATCGGGTCGCGGTGCTGACGGTGTCCGGCGGCGCCGGCATCTGGGGCGCCGACACCGTGTCGATGCAGGGCCTGCGCGTGCCGGAGCTTTCCGCCGATATCCAGAGCCAGATCAAGCAATGGATGCCGTCCTACGGCGCCGCGGGCAATCCGGTCGACGTCACGGCGCAGGGCGTTTCCTCCGGCGGCCTGCAGAAGAGCATCGAGCTGTTCGATGCGTCCGATGAAGTAGATGCGACGCTGGTCGTGCTATCGCTGTCGAGCGAGACGCGGATGCCGTTCAAGGAGGCCGAGCTGAAGCCGCTGATCTCCGCGCAGAACAAGCCGGTGGTGTTCTACTCCTACACGCTGCCGTCGCAATACGCGCGGCAGGAGCTGGCGAAATCGGGCGTTGTGGTGCTCTCAGGATTGACCCATGTCGTCGTCGCGATGCGGCGGCTGGCGGACTATGCCAGCTTCAAGCCCGCGCTCGAGCTGGCGGCATCGGCGCCGCCGGCGCACGATCTCTCCGCGCATCTGAAGGCGAAGACGCTCTCCGAACATGACAGCAAGTCGCTGCTGCGCGCCGCCGGCATCGCGCTGCCCGACGAGATCTTGGTGACAGATCGCGACGGGCTCGACGCAGCGATCGAGCGCGCCGGATTTCCGCTGGTCATGAAGATCCAGTCGCCCGCGATCACGCACAAGAGCGAGGTCGGCGGCGTCCGCGTCAACATCGCGGCCAAGGGCGCGGCGTTCACGGCCTATCGCGACATCCTGGAGACCGTGCAGAAGGCGCGGCCGGATGCTGCGATCCAGGGCGTGCTGGTCGGGCCGATGGCCAGGAAAGGCGTCGAGATCATCGTCGGCACCATGCTGGATGCGACGTTCGGGCCGATGGTGATGGTGGGGCTCGGCGGCATCACGACCGAGCTGTTCAAGGATGTGGTCTATCGCCCGGCGCCGGTGAGCCCGGAGGAGGCGGCCGCGATGCTGGAGACGCTGAAAGCCGCGCCGCTGCTGCACGGCTTCCGCGGCGCGCCGACGGCTGACGTTGCGGCGCTGGCGCGGCTGATCTCGCAGATTTCAGTGCTGGCGGCGCAGCACGCAGGCGAGATCGCCGAGATTGAGGTCAATCCGGTGCTGGTGCATCCGGAGGGGCAGGGCGTCACGATCGTCGACGCGCTGGTGGTGCCGAGGGGCTAGACAGCTATCCCCTCGTCGTCGTCCCGGCGAAGCAGGCCGTGCAAAAACCACGCTCTGATGGTGGATTTTGGCGGCTGAGATTGATTCGGGGGGACGATGGGACACGTCA